>PMZB01000205.1 GCA_003170575.1 Chlamydiia bacterium
ATTGCAAGCTGTTCTCGCAAAAAATTGTGCGTTACCACGAGTTTCAAAAGATGTTTAGGCGTTCGCAGTGTTTTAAACATGTCGTCAGTTGCGAGCAAGAACCGTTGCAGCTCTTCCACAAAGAGAGGTTGGTTCTTTTTATTTTTGCGGAGAATCTTTTTTAACAGCCTTTGATGAATCAGAAGAGACGTTATGCTGCGGAAAGAGAGGGCAGCAAGATGCAAGGACGCTGTGGGATATTCCAGCGTAAAAAGTATCGAACTGCGAAGCTGGTCAGCTTGTTCTTGTAAAAGCGAGCAGGAGGCCAAATCTTCGACTAAACCTTTTGCTTCCAGAAAGAGGAACGTGCGATCTGGGGCATTGCCCAAAGTGAAAAATAGACGATTCGTTGAAAGAGAAGAAAAAAGGGTCCCGGAGGGAATGCTGAAAGAGAGCAGGTCAGTAGAAGAGTTTATAAGTTCTTGTGAGGCCTCAGCAATTGCATGAATAGAAAGATAGGTTCCTGGTTGCGTAGGAGGGACATATTCAATAATTGGAAAGGAATGATTTTTTGTGTTCTCAAGTAATTTGCGAATGATTGTTATATAATGTTGAGATGGAAATGGGGCATTCTTGGCAGTAGGAGAGTGATGTAGATTTAGGCAAAGCTGATCTCTCATATAGACTAGTAGAGCATTCCCTTTCCAAAAAATTTGAGTGTTATGATGCATTCTTTGTTGTGATTTTTTAGAGAGGAAGATCCATCTCTATCCTTAAAAAAGCACAACAAAGAATGCCTCCGTTAAGAAACCTTTTTCTTCGACAGGGAAATCTTGATACCACTAATGAGTTGGCCTGTCAATAGAAGAAGTTAGCGTCTAGACACTAGAAAAATAAGTAGCAATACGTTAAAAGTAAAGAAAACAGTAGAAAGTGCACCACTTGCCACTATGTGAAAGTGGGATAGCTTCATATTAACAACTATTTTTTTGGAGAGAAAGTTTGTATGACACAAAATGCCCCAACAACCATGTTTGGATTGGATGAAAATAAGAAAGAAATTCTTTTGAAAGAGGGTTCTTTACAGGTTATGATGGAATGGGAGAAGCCCTACATGGAAGCCTGCGTCGCAGCGTTGCAGCCTAGAGGCGATGTGTTAGAAATCGGGTTTGGCTTAGGGTATTCTGCAACGGCGATACAAAAATTTCTTCCTGCGAGCCACACGATCATAGAATGTGATCCAACAGTGATCAAAAAGACAAAGGAGTGGGCTGAAAAGTATACAAATATTCGTATTGTTGAGGATATGTGGCAGCATGCTATGCCTATGCTCGGCGTATACGATACAATCTTTTTTGATGACTACTGCCCCTTAAGCCCAAAAGAAGCGCAGGAAATGGAACAAGCTAAAAAAAGGGTTGGGGGCAAGCTTGAAGAAATACAGGCTTTGCGAGATACAGTCGAAGCTGCCTTGAGACAATTTGAAGGAGCAAGATTTACTGACGAAGATTTACAAGTTTTTGGGGCAGAGCTGCTTACCCGTCCGGGCGTACCACTTCAAGATGTGATCAACTTTGTCTACTCTCTTGTGATCTCAGAGCACATTTCTTCAGAACAGGCAGAGAAATTTATCGCGGAATTTAAAAGCCGTGTTGCAGCCAGAAAAAAAGAAGAATTAGCTCCTCAATCTCCACCTATCAGTTGGTCCACGCTTTCCGGGGAATACATGGGAGATAGATTGATTGCTTTCATTGAAATGTGCCTTACGAGGCATATGAGAAAAGGTTCCAGGCTCTCCTCCTTTATCTCCTCGCCTGATGCAACAAAAAGAGCAGAGTTTCAAGAGCGAATCATATCCAGAAAGGATGTCCTCTATAGTGAGAAAGTTATCCCTGTGGTTGTTCCGCAAAACTGCACGTACTATAAAGGGGATAAAGCTCTTGTCATGGTTATTGAGAAGAAATAAGCTCATTCACATGCCCCGACTAAAGTCGGGGTATGTGAATGAGTTTTTTAGGTTCTTTGTATTGGACTCTCAAGTCGTTTATGTTACTGCGGCAATAAAGTCGAAGAGAAAAGCTTAGGTCATCAAAATCAAATAGCTCAGCCGAGGACAGGTGATAGAAATCTAATGCATGAGCGGTGCAGAGAAAAAGCTTGATTTTTGTACCACTAAACTGATACACTACAAAGATCAAGGAAAGGACATAAGTGTATGACTCAACATGCCGCTCATGAGGGGACTAAATTTACCATTGATATGAAAAAGAAAAGTAAATCCACGTACGAGAAATTTATTGAGGATAAAGCACAAAAGGCGCTTCTTGATAAGGAATATAAAGAGCTACTCATATCTGAACTTCTCTGTGCCGCAATGGAGGAAGACCATATTTCTGTGCGAAGACTGGCTGCTATGGCAGGTGTCTCACCGACAATTATTCAAGGCTTGAGATCTGGAACTAAAACTAATTTTACCATTGACACCTTATCCAGAGTCTTAGACGCGATTGGTTATCAAATTATTTGTGTGCGCAAGGATCTCCCCAAAAAAGGAATTCACATTGCATACGGATGAGACTTTTGCAAAACTCGGAAAGAAGAAAATGCGTTACATTCTTTTTTTGCCATCGACTCATTCATGAGAGGTATATTAGTACGTCTCTTTTTGTTCAGGAGTCATTCCAGAGTATTTGCGGGCGGGGATGATAAGAAGGTAGTTGCTTATCGTATTGCTTGATCGCAGCGGATAAATTTTGGGCCTTCCCACATGTGCAAAGTACTCTTTGAGTTTTTTTTGCATGTGATGCGCTCTTACAGAAAGAGAGCTTTTCTCTGCAGAAGGGACAAGAGCTACATAGAACCCACTTTTCCGCACACACTCTTTTTCCATTCCTGGCCAAAAGCAAAACTGGTTGTGTCTCAAGTTGGAGATGTTGAAAAAGTATGTTTTTTTCTGCTCTGGCCCGTAAAACCAGACGAGGCTCACGGTTTGATATCGATCGGAAAAAAGAAAGTGTTGGGGTGTATAGCCGGATTGGATGAGAGCATCTGAGATTTTTTCCATGCCCATACCATGTTGAAGAGGACTTCTTTTCAGAAAGTTTCCGAGAAATATCCCTTGGAGAAGAAGTGAGACAAGGATTGCGGCAGGAAGGAACCATTTTTTCTTAGTTGTTGCAAGAAAGCAGCCCATAAGCGGGAAAAGAAAAACGAGTCCCAATACTCCCCAATTGCCCTGAACCTTGCGAAAGCAGGACATAAGGAGAATCCCTCCAAAAATAAAAAGGACAAGGAGCCGCAAAAGAAGGGCTCGCTCTTTCTTCATGGAAAAAAGAGCAGGAAGGGCAAGCAAGAAAAAGCCGGGCGAGACAAGAGTGATCGCTGCCAAGAAAAAGGCTACAGGATTGGCTGCAGCATGCGCTGTATGGGTGTTGAGAATCGTGCCTTCAACATGACGAAAGGTAGCAAAGTCGTGGTTGATGTTCCACAAAAGTGCAGGGATAAGGCCGAGGAGGGAGATGAGGCACATCCATAAAAAAGGGGCTATCTTAAATTGTTTCATGATCAGTTCATAGATAAGAAGAGGAAGAAGAAGGACATAGGTCATCCATTTCCAAAGCGCTCCAAGGGCAATAAAGATCCCAGCTTGTGTGTGCGAGGAGCTCTTCAGATAGAAATAGATGGTTCCTAACCCAAAAAGGAGCATGCCTCCATCTGTTGTAGCGATGAGACTTGCGCTCATCCCAAGAGGAGACAACAGAAATGCAAGCCCTGTCAAGTATGCAACAGATGGATTGGATGTGAGAACATTTACGATCCCTTTAATAAATAAGGCCATTGGAATAGGAAGAAGAAGCGAGATGAAGCGTACCCCAAGTTCATTCATTCCAAAAATGTGCGTTCCCATCCAAATTTGCCAGGCAATGCCGGGCGGCTTGCTATAATATCCAAAATCAGGAAAAAGGCTCCAGGTCCAATACTGGGCCTCATCTGGCATAAGTCCTACGCCTGATGTGAGGATAAACAAAACAAGGAGCGCTCGTGAGAGAAAGCATCCTATCCAAAAAAGTGATTTCATGAATTTGTTACTCTAAAAAAAACTGTAAATCCCCAGGCACAAAAGAAACGATAGGAATTTCCCAGGAAATAGTAGTCTCTATTTCTCCTTCTATTTCCTCAAGCTCAGAGAGAAGGGGGATTTGAGTATCGCCGGCGATACCTTTTGCGCGTTTTGAAAATTCTTTGAGAAATTCAAGCAGCTCGTTCCTTAAAAGCTTTGGGAAAAGCAGGCCGAAAAGCTGCCGAGAAAAGGTAAACAGTTCTGAAATTTTCGAGGCCTTTTCTTTTGGAACAGCTTTAGAAAGGGAGGAAAGGACTTTTCTTACGAGTGTTAAAAGAAGCACAGGCCTGGCAAAACTATGAGGATTGACCGCTTGTTGCAGTAACCGATACTGGAAAAAAAGAAGAGATATGGATTTTGCGGCCTCGAAAACATCGTCAGCAGGTATTTTTTCTATTTCTTCAAGCAAAAGCGATGCGATTTTTCCTACAAAGTTTTTCTCTCTTGCTTCAGTTTCCAAACGCTTTCGTATCATAGCGCGTGCGATGGGTAAAAAGTTTCTCGTTTCTTTGATAAGTTCATCAAGCGTGTACCCTGCCTCCATTCTTGATTTACTATCTGTAAATCCAATCTCGCAAAAAATTGCCTCCTCGATCTGCTCTAAAATGCGCTCCATTTGCTCATATCGTTCTTCCAAAGAAACAAAAGGATTTTCGGAAAGGCGAAGAAGGGTTGTAGCCTCAAGCAGCGCATCAATCCGTTCAGGCTCAAACGTTTTCGCGGCTTGTACTGCTCTAGCTAAACGCTCAGCCTGGTTCTTTCGTTCCCCAAAGTTTTTAAGCTTGTGCAAAAATTCTTCTTTCTTGGCATAGGGGCAGGCAGCAATAAAAGGAAGAAGGGCAAAATCCTCACTTTTCCCGTAGTCGATTTTTTCCATGATCTCTTGCGTAGTTTTGAAAGCATGAACTACGACTGGTTGGCGTTCTACCTTTTGAAGGAAAAAAAGCCTGTTTTCATTACCCCTTCTATATCGATCAAGATCAAGCCAGAAGTACCGGAAGATAACATTGATGGATTCGGGGTCGCACGTGTCTTTAAAAATTTCAAACGGGCAGATGAGCTTTTTGAAAAAGGAATAGAGCCACTTTCTTTCCTGTAAGAGAGACTTTGGGACCTCTTCGCAAAGCTTCAATAAACCAATCGTTCGATCAAGGGTAAAAAGTTCTTTTTCCACCTCGAGTCGTATATCTTTAAGGCGTAGTGCTCTGGAAAGCAGTTCCCAGCGAACTAATTTGACATTGTGGGTGTAAAGAGAATCTAACATCTCCGAATGAATCTCATCGAAACTTTTCTGCCCGATGATCAGCTCTTCATCGCATTGAGAAAGGGTTTCTAAGATGCTCTCTTTCACGCGTTCCACAAGCGGATTTAGATCTGCAAAAGGAGTGTGCTTGGAGAATATCTCCCACCGTGCGTGCAGAATGCCAAGCTTTATCCTATCAGCTTTTGCTTCAAGGGTTTGAAGATGTGCTAGCAGGTCAAAAAACTCATTCTGAAAACTAGTGAGCAGCTCTTTTACTTTTTGCTTCCTTTCCCTCACTTCCTTTTCGATAAAGGATGTTTTTTCAGTAAGTAAAGATTCATTTATTTCCAGCCGTCTAAGTTCATTCAGTAAAACCTCAGTCCTTTCCTTTGTATCTTTCTTTTTGACAAATGGTTCTAGAAGGGTTTTTGCGCGCATCAACTCCTTTTCGATTTCTTCAATATCGTTTTTGAGACGAGTCGCCTGGGAGAGTATCTCTTCAAAATGTTTCTCTAAATCCCGCGTTTTTTTCTCAATCAGTATTTTTCTTTCGTGGTCGGCGGCTTTACATAGCTGCATTACCTCTTCTAAATCAAAGTACAAAACAGAATTCAGTTCATGCATGCTTCGTTGTAGGTCCTGGAATGAGCCAAGAGAAGATTTTGGGAGGGCAATATAAGCATTCTGAACGAACCGTTCGAGAGAATCTGCCTCGCTTATCAACATAGTGATCAGCTGATCATCAATCTCAATTCCTGATCCATACATTTTTTCAAGGATGTCAACTGTTCGTTGGTCTAACGAGGTTTTCCGTGGGAAAAGCGCTTTTTTCCGTTCAAACACAAGTTCGTGAGGCTCTTCTTCGACTTCTATCCGTTCTTCCTCAACAGGAAGAGGCGCTCCTTGTTTTTGTGCTTGCAAAACCAGGGAGTGCAACCTCTCCATGGATCTATGGCCGCGGGCCAAAATCTTTTCTTCGGGCGATAATCGTCTTCGTGCAAGAGATTCTTCGAGCAGATACTTGTTTGCAGTTTGTTCGGAGAAAAGTGTGCGCACAAGCTTGTTATACTCTTGTACCACAACAAGAGGAGATCCTTTAAAAGTCCTCAGGTTTCTCTCTAAAAAGTTTCGAAAAATATCTCCATAGATAAGAGTTCTTCCTACTTGAAACCCAGAGCCAATAATAACTCCTCCAATATAGTGAAAAATCGATCCTGGCCATAAAGAGAGCTCAGCATCCAGCATTCTCAATATCCCGCAGATTGTTTCTTTTCGATAATCGCGTGCCTTAAGCGCTCCTCGAATCCCTTCAATAAATGGTCTCCATGAATTCAAGAGCTCTATCAGACTTTTTTTCTTCTGCTGAACCATGAGGTTAACCTGCTCTATGCCAAAATAATTTCGTACTATAGTTGTAGGAGAATTTGAACGGTATACTTATCTGGTTTTGTACCTGTATATCAAGAGTTCAGACGCCAAACAATTGGCAGGCATTTTGAAAAGTCACTGTGGCTACCTCCTCGAATGATAGTCCCTTTATGCTAGCGACTTTTGAGACGATTTCTGGAAGAAAGCTGGGCTCATTTTTCTTCCCGCGAACTGTTTGAGGGGCAAGATAGGGCGAATCTGTCTCCACAAGCATTCGCTCTAAGGGGATCTTTTTGACTATATCTTGGAGTTCCACTGATTTTGGATAGGTGATGATGCCAGTAAAAGAAAGATACCATCCTCGATCAAGCAGCTTGATGGCATCCTCATACGTCCCGGTAAAGCAGTGGAGAACTCCCTGAAGCTCTAATGAGAACTCTTTAAGCAGGGTAAAAAGATCAGGAAAAGCCTGTCTACAATGTACTATGAGGGGCAGATTCTCTTCTAAGGCAAGGGCTGCATATTGGAGAAAAACTTCCTGCTGTCTTTTTTTTGTTTCTGGCGAATGAAAGTACTCAAGGCCGCTTTCGCCAATTGCTTTTAACAGGCCCTCTTGAGCAGCTTTTTTTACGATCGAGAAAAAAGAGTCTTGTTCGCTCGTCACATCATGAGGCGTTGTGGCAGCTGCAAGAAGAAGAGAAGAGAACTCCTTTTGAAAAAAGAGCCCTTTCTCAAGAGATGCTGCATCAAAAGCAACGTTCATGATGCGCGTTACATTGGCATTTTTTGCTCTTTCAAGGATAGAGCTCATGCCATCTCCTAGAAGGGAAAGATGCGCATGGGAATCAAAAAGAAGTGTCACTCTGTTTGTTGCTCGCTCTTTACAGATTCAATTACCTGTACCAGTACGTCTGGAGTTAAGATTTCTGGAAGAAGCAAAGGTTCTTCCCCTGGTCTGAAGATAGCATAAACAGGAACGCCATTTCTACCAAGGGAGCGGAGCATTTCAGTAATCTTTTCGTCCCCATTTGTCCAGTCTGCATGAAGAGGAACAATCTGATTTTTTTGAAAGGCACTCACAACTTTATGCGACATAAATACTACTTTATTGGCTTGGCAGGTTAAACACCATTTTGCAGAAAAATCCACAAACACAACATGTCCTTTTTTTAATTCCAGCTCTAGAGCACTTTTAGAAAAGGGTTGCCAAGGGATCATAGGGTACTTTGGTGCATATTTTTCCACCATGGGAACAAGCGGTGAATCAAAAGAAAGAAGAAATGAAGCGGTGCCTAGAAGCATGATCGAAAGAGCGAGAATATACCCGATGCATCTGACAGGCCATGATCGGACGGGCGTTCCCCATCGGCCAAGTATCCATCCGCCTAGAGCGAGCAAGAAAAAGGAAGTACATGCGATAAGAAAGGAGAAAGACCTCGCTTCAGAATTGAGGACCCACAATAACCAAAGAACTGTTGCGAGCACCAAAAAGCCAAAAAACTGCTTTAAACCAATCATCCAGGGCCCGGGGCGAGGAAGGACTCTAAGGATTGAGGGAAAAATGGTTACAAGAAGGAACGGGAACGACATGCCAAGGCCAATTGCAGTAAAGAGGTAAAACCCTTCTCTTGGATCAAATGTCACGGCAAAGCCTAAAACCGACCCTAGAAGCGGGCCAGTGCAAGGGGTTGCTATTATTGTAGCAAACAGTCCGGTGATAAAGGAAGCTGTGTAGGAAGAGGTCCTGGGAAGTTCGCTTTCTACAGTTCCTGCCCATGCTGCAAGGGATGTTCCAATTTCAAAAAGGCCAAATAAATTGAGGGCAAAAATAAACAGGATGATAATGAGCGCAGCCACAAAAAAGGGCTGTTGCAGCTGAAACCCCCACCCAATTGTCTCTCCCACATGTTCAAACAAGTATAAACCGCCTGCCAGTATCCAGAAGGCGACAAGGATGCCTAAGGTTGTAGCAAGGCCATGGAGAAATAAATTGCTTTTGCCTCGCAAGGAGAGAAGATGCAACATCTTGAGGCCTACTACGGGCAACACACAGGGAGTTAGATTCAGGATCAGACCGCCAATAAAGGCTGCAAACAAAATAATAGTGAACGAAGTGGGAAGAGTTGAGAAGATTTTTTCCATTGAAATATCTCTAGGCTTCCAGAGTTTAGTTTCCTGGGAGGGAGGTGTTGATGGTTCACTAGAGTAGGTTATTGGCGCATTAATAGAGTATGTGTGTTTTGAGTCAGGAAACACAAGCTGGATTAATCCTGAGAACTGTTTTTTATCTCGTAGAAGTTCGCTTCCGTCAGATGATAGCGGTATAGTCACGGAGAGAGAGTCTTTGTTCTTTTCCCATGAAGGGGTCGTGTCAGGGTGAAAAATGCCTGGCATTTCTGGGAATACAATAATTTCTTTGGCTAAGGCTGTTTGTTCTTCATGAAGAGGAAGGGTGAGGGTAAGGGACTTTTTTGTGAGCCCTCCTTTTCCTGAAGCAAGAGGAATAGGGATATTTGCAAGAGCAAACTGCGCCATATTCCACTCAACATGTTTTGTGGCTGAGCGCGACACATTAAAAATGTACTCTGACTGGATTGTGAATGGTGTGCACATGCCTTCGCATGTTAAGAAAAATGCTGTGACATTAACCTTGTAGGCATCAGGAGACATGTCTTTGTCAAAGGAAAGGCGCACAACCCATTCAGGCGTATCTTCATACCCATATACAATCGAATCGCCTTGTTTTATAAGAGAGGGAGTGGGCCACAAAAGTTCTTTTACCTCGATTCCATGAGGCAGTTCCCAATCAAAGGCTGGGGCAAGGCCGGCATCTCCAGGATTTTTCCAATAGGTGTGCCATCCAGGCTGGAGGTTAAGTTTTAGAATCCCCTCTACTTCTTCTCCTGGCGCAACTGATTGCGAGGGAAACAGAAGGTGCACTGAACCGAGCGCATCTTTTTGCGCCACTGCAAATCCGGCGGTCATTGGAAACAGAAAACTGAAGATAAGAAATAAAACCGCACGCCCTTTCATGAAATACCCTCCACTCGGAACTTTTTCTATATTAATATAGGAAAAATTATTTTAATGAAAGAAAAATGCACTCATCTCTTGTATGTAAAGACCCAAATTTGAGAAAACTGATCTAGGAATCGTACAGGAATAACTTTTACAGATCTTGTGGGAAAAATCGATTCATCTTACTTACGATTTTTCCTCGCAGGTATCTATGGATACTTTGCTTCGGAAAAATCGTCAAGATCTGAACCGTTTTTCTCCTCTATAACTGTAAAAGTTATTCCTGTATGATCCCTTCCCGAATCTGATGTATCTGAGGTGATGATATGTTACGGCTATTGTTTCTTTTCCTGTTCTTTATGGCTCCTCTTGCTGCAGAGGGTAAAAAAACGGTGTGTCTTAACATGATCGTACGGGATGAGAGCCAAATTATTACGAGGTGCTTAGCTTCGGTGAAGCCGTTTATTGATTATTGGGTCATTGTTGACACGGGTTCACTAGATGGAACACAGCAAGTGATAAAAGATTTCATGAAAGATAAGCCTGGAGAGCTGTTTGAAAGGCCTTGGGTGAATTTTGAGCACAATCGTAATGAAGCATTGGACTTGGCGCGAACAAAAGGGGATTATATTCTGATTATCGATGCTGATGATTATTTAGAGGCCCCTCCCGACTTTAAATTTCCCCAGCTTTCTGCTGATGCATATCAGATTCAGATTAAGTATGGAGGGATGACGTATCCAAGAACGCAGCTTTTCAAATCAAGCCTTCCTTGGAAATGGATGGGTGTTGTTCATGAAGTGATTGTTTGTGACACTGCACATCCTCCTGAGATGTTGGAGGGAGTCCACTTCATGGTCACGCGGGATGGTGCGCGGGCTAAAGATCCAAAAAGATATCATAAGGACGCTGAAATATTGGAAGAAGCACTCAAAAAAGATCCGACAAGTACCCGCTATACATTTTACCTTGCTCAAAGCTATAGAGATGCAGGAGAAAAGGAAAAGTCTCTTGAATGGTATCAAAAACGAATAGCTATGGGCGGCTGGGCTGAAGAAGTATATATTTCCATGCTCAGTGTTGCAAAACTCCAGCAAGCTCTTGGAATGCCGGTTGATACTGTGATTGGAAGCTTTGAACGTGCACATCGGTACCGCCCGCATCGGGTTGAAGCTGTCTACCATCTTGCCGAAATGTACAATCAGAACGGGATGACTGACCTTGCGTATGCGCTCATCAAGACAAGAGAGTATATTAGACAACCTGCGACAAAAGATATCTTGTTTACGGAAGACTGGATGGAAGAGTATGGAGTTCTTTTTCAACTTTCCATTGCTGCCTACTGGATCGAGCGGTATCAGGAATCTCTTGAAGCATGCGATAAGCTTCTTGCGATGCAGAATTTTCCTTGGAAAGAGCAAGCGCAAAAGAACCGGGAGTTTCCCATTGCTCGGCTTAAGGATTTTGCGGCTAAGGCTGCGTAAAATAGCTCAATTTTTTTAGATTGGGTTGAGTATAATTAAAAAAAGGAGATTGTTAATTATGAATACATATGGTCTTAGTCTTGATTTTGCTATTTCTGTTCCTAGTACTGCATTCCCTCTGAGCGACGATGTTAGTCGGTTCGCAAAATCGTGCAGGAAGGTATTTCTTGATGTTTTGCGCGTTCAAAACGTAGCTCTTCAAATTTTTGGATTTTTGCCTATTCTTAGCGTTTACTCTGGAATGTATCGAATTTGTGCTGCGGGTGTAATGTTTACAGCGGGTGCAGTCCTAGACTTGAAACAGATAGAGCCAAAGTTGGCTGATGATCTAAGGATTTCGAGTATTAGCCAGATATTCAGAGGAATCCTAGAGATGCTGTTCCCCGTGGGAAGGTGGATCAATTTAGGACTAGACATCACCAACGCATTTGCTCTCTACGATGACAAAGATAAACGTCACAGATCTAATCCGCCTCTCCAGCCTGCCCCTTCGCCACAGCAATCGCAACCTTCCCAACCCCAACCCCAACCTCCAGAACTACAGTCGCAACCTCCCCTGCCGCAACCGCAACAACCAGAATCTCAGCAGCCAAATCCAGCTCAAGCACAACCCCTGGCTCCGGTCCAACAGCCAGTCGTAGAGACTCCTTCGTGAAGAAAATTCACATAGACCACTGAGCACACAGACAAGCCGCATCTTATAGGATGCGAGCGACTTACGGGCACTTGAGCTATGTAAGCAGAATTAGCATAAGCCTGCCATGGGAAACTTCCCATGGCAGGCTTTTTTTATTTGGTGAGTACTGGTGGCGTGCCAGGCGTCCAGGAGATAGTGTAGGTCCAGGATGGGGTGATGATAAGCTCGAATGTGATGTCAGGCTCTCCTGAGGGGGTTGCTGTGATTGTAGCGCGTTGGCCATCTGGGACGAAGAGGTAAAGAGGACCTGTGATGGTCACATCTTTTGCAACAACTTCAGAGAACCCTTCCAGGATGATTTCAAACTGTTCTTCAGGCTTTGTGGATTTTTTCAGGGCATCTGAAGCTGTGCGGGAGGCAAATCCTTTGTTGCGCACTGTCACATTAGTAAGGAGGGCTCTGCCCACTTTATTGGAAAATGTGGTTCCTTGGTTTTTGGAGGCAGGGCCTGTTGGGTCAAGAGCTTTAATGGAAAGGCATCCATCCACGTTAAGGTTGGTACACGAGATTTCTGCAAGATCAAGCGTGAGATCTGAGCGAGGGGCTAGGGATCCTGTATGCACTTTTTGCCCAATTACCTCCCAGAATGGCCCTAAAGCTGGGTTAAAGGAGAAGGTGAACGCTGGGCCGTCTTTGAGATATTCCTCAAGGGTTTGCTCTTTTGGAAGAGTGAACCCGCAATGGTCTTTAAGGATACGTCTACAGGCATTTAACCAGTCATAGTAGCAGGATTCAGGAGTTTCTGCAGGAGATTGGGATGGGGAAAATGCTTTTTTCGCAACGGACATAAGTTTTTCCCTCTCTTGAAGAAGAAGGAAGGTGCTTAAGGAATCAGGAGGGGAAGAGAGCTCATCTGCAATATTTTGCATGGAACACTCTAAGCGTGCTGCAATCTTTTTTGTACTTAAGTTTTTAAGGGCTTCAGGGGTTGCTTTGGCGTTCACAATCGTTCCTGGGAAGGGATTTTTCCTCACAGCCTTTTCTATGGCTGCGATGTTGACAAACAAGGTATTGGTATTTGCAGGGCAGGCTCTTTCTTTAAAGAGATCAGGCCGTAAGCTTTTAAGAGTGGAAAACTGTGTATACTCAATGTTCGATATAGCGGCAGTGTTGTCTGGTTTTATGGAGAGAATATTAAGCCCTTCGCTTAAGCCTGGTTTACTTGGAATAGATGCAAAACCAAACGCTTTGTGATGAGATGTTCCATAACCCAAAAAGGCTGAAAGGTTGTTATCAAGCCCACAGAGCGGGTTATTTACTTGCCGCACCAGGCACTCTTTTATGCCATGAGCGCGAAGCCACTGAAATGATCCTGAGTCTTCTGCCAGTTTCCAGATAACGCCATGCCCGCCAGGCCTCATGTCCAGTGTGAGCGGGGAGAGAGCGACCCACTGTCCATCAATCGCCACCATGGGCACCTG
Source organism: Chlamydiia bacterium (assembly GCA_003170575.1). GTDB lineage: Bacteria > Chlamydiota > Chlamydiia > Chlamydiales > FEN-1388 > FEN-1388. Next base: position 13,331 of record PMZB01000205.1, read on the forward strand.
ATCCTGGATGATACACTGAATCGTATCTGGATTATGCCCATACCAATTTGCCTTCTTGCCCATCTCTGTGATGTGTTTATTATTATCCTTCACGAAAGATGTCATGATAACAACAGGGACAGAAATCTGCTTCCCAAACGCTCTGAAGTAGAAGTACTCTTGGGCTTGAATGTCGCGCATAAGCCCTTCAAATAGCGTTTTCCCATCGAAGAGAAGACATGCAGCTGGCAGGGGTTCTTTTGTTTTTTCATCCAGAAGATTTAGCCTGTCGCCTGCTCCCCCAAGCACCAGTATCTGAGCTGTTTGAGGTACGTTTTTCACACCCTCGTACACAAGCTTCCAGACTTCCTCGTTTTTTTGTCGTATGTCTATGTACGGAGGCAGGGAAAACTTTGCGGCATCAGGCGGCGTGTCTTTTGCTAAAAATAATCCTAAGATCGTGTCCTGGTACCCAATAATACCTCCTATTGGCCTGTAGAAGGCATCTACTGCAACAAGAGAGTGGGCAAATTCGTTAAGCTTATCCTTCTTGTTGGGAAGCGTCTCAAATCCAGAGAAAATGGGGGAGAACTGATCAATTGCGATAAGTTCAGCGATCACAAGTTTTTCAGGTATGGGTGCTATTTTGTACCATGCTTGGAGTTCTGGATAGGTATCAAGCGCGGAAGCAGGAGGACAAAGTTTTTCCAGCAGAGTAAGGCGCTCATCTAAAGTTCTACACGGCGCAAGGGCAGTAAGAAGAGAAGAGGTTTTATTTTTTGCTGAGACCAGTTTTTGTTCGCCTTCTTGAGGTGCAGATGCATGGATAGCTGTTATAGGGGAAAGTGTAAGGAGAAGACTAAGTAACCACAGGCATTTCATAGGACTACCTCTTTGTTTTCTTTTTCATCTTCGTAGAACATAGAGTGGACAAATGCTTTTGGATCATAAGGGCAAAGTGCATCTAAGGTTTCGCCAACTCCCAGGAATTTGACTGGCACTTCAAGCTGCTTTTGGATCGAAATAACAACTCCGCCCTTGGCCGAACCATCAATCTTTGTGAGTATAAGTCCTGTCAATGGAGTTGCCTTGTGGAAGGCGCGAGCTTGTTCCACGCCATTTTGTCCGATTGTGGCATCCAGAACCAGAAGTGTTTCGTGAGGCGAAGAAGGAAGCGCTTTTTGACAGCTTCTTCGGAGCTTTTCAAGTTCACGTAAAAGATGCTCTTTATTTTCTAAACGCCCTGCGGTATCTATGAGAAGCACATCCACTGCTCTGGCTCGGGCGGCTGTAACAGCATCAAAAGCAACCGCAGCTGGATCTGCATTATATTTTGCGCGAATAACGAAAATACCAAGCCGTTCCGCCCATGCAGCGATTTGTTCTTGGGCGGCCGCTCTAAAAGTGTCTGCCGCAGCAAGCATCACAGTTTTTTTTTGTTCCAAGTAAAATTTGGCTATTTTTGCAATAGATGTTGTTTTTCCAGTTCCATTTGCTCCAACAATGAGAATTACAGTGGGAGCGGAAGGCTGAAGCGCAAATAAAGGAGAAAGATGAGAGGTTTCGGCAACAAGACACTCCTCCAAATATGCGAGAAGGTCGTCTACAAGACATTGTGGGTTCTTTTTGAGGAACACACGCACATTTTTCATAAGTTCATGGATGACTTTAACCCCTAGATCAGCTTCAAACAAGATTTCCTCAAGCTCATCTAAAAGCGCTTCATTAACATTTGTTCCAAAAAGGGTGCGGATCTTATCGGTTAATGTATTCCTTGTTGAGCGAAGAGCATTTTTTACCGCAGACCAGCTGCTTTTTATCCACCCAAAAACCATGAATTACCTTGTACTCTTGCTTGCCTTTGCTGTAGTGTGCGAAGGGATCGTACAGAAATAAATTTTACAGATCTTGTGGGAAAAATCGTCAAGATCTGAACCGTTTTTCTCCTCTATAACTNNTTATTCCTGTACGATCCCTAAATATTCTATAGAGATTTTCTCTAATTAGGAAAGAAGTTTATGACCCTGCATGAATTCCAAGCTAAAATGTTGCTTCAGCGATTTCATGTACCTTGCATTTCCCATTTTCTTATAGATGAGAGGACTTCCTCTTTACGACTTCCGGAAACAGGCGGGATTTTGAGGCCTCAGGTCCGGGGAAAAATACTAGGAGATGAAGAAAAAGAGGCTCTTAACTTAGCAGAGATTGAACTGAAGACAAAGGAGTTTTTAGAAAAAAAGATTATCACCGATGAGAGCGGCCCTGATGGGTTTGTGGTTGCCAAGGTTCTTTTGATACCCAAACTACTCTGGGACAAAGAGGTCTCTCTTACTCTTGGATTCAATCCTCAGGGTGATGTTCGGGTACAAGTCAAGGAAGGAGAAAAGATTTTTTCTGAGATTGTGACAGAGCGCAGAAAATTGTTTCGATTCCAGCTAACAAGGCTGGTTTCAGCCTTACATGTGTCTTATTCTCTGAAACAGGCCTTGGCTCAAGCTATAGATGATGTTGTTGCTGCATTTTTCCAGTTTGATGCAAACGGGATTGAGATAGATCCCTTCATTGTGACAGATCAAGAGTCGCTCTTAGCGTATCGCGTGCGCATGAGTGTTGATGAGAGGGCCCTTTATCGGCAGAAGGAAATCAGGGAGCTTTTGTCAGCAAGGCAGGAAACAGAACGGGAGCGGCTTACCAAATCTACATTCCCTTACATCATTGGGGATGGGAACATTGGCTGCCTTGCCAATGGAAAAGGGTTAGCCGCCTATACAGCGTTAGAGGTGCGTAAATCTGGGGGTACTGTAGCTGGAATGGTAGATATAGGGGAGGTGTGCACTCCTGAGAACATTATAGCAGGCTTGAATCTCTTAAGTAGAGATCCTGCTGTGAAGTGCGTGTGCATCAATCTTTTAACTGGACTTTTGGATGGTCAAATCATTGTATCCGCCATTTTGAAAGCCTTTGCTGCAATACGAGGAAAATTTTTCTTGCGCCTTGAAGGAACCAATGCAAGCGGAGGCTGTGCTGTTGCAAAAGGGTCGAATATTTTGAACGCGACAACATCGTTGCATGAGGCTGCTCAGATGGCTGTTGCAGCATCAAAAGGATAAGAAATGCCGATACTTATTGATCGAAAAACTCATGTGCTTATCCATGGAGTTGAGGCAGAGGCTGTGTCTATAGTACAACAGCTCCTTGCCTATGGGACAAATGTTACGGCTTTTATTGAAGCCGGTAAAGGTGGCACATCTCTTCTAGATATACCCTATTTTGACTCTGTGGTGCGGGCAAAAAAGCAATCAGCTGCTAACGTCTCTTTTATCTTTTCAAGCCTAGAAAAGGCTGCTGATGCAATTCTGGAGGCAGAAGATGCTGGCATCCCCTTAATTGTATGCAATACTTCCTCAATACCGCTTCAGGATATGACAGAGGCGCAAAGAATTCTTCGGAGAAATGGGAGAAGCCGCTTGATAGGTCCTGGCTCGTACGGAATAATCACGCCTGGTCAATCTAAGGTGGGATCTATGCCTGGATATATGTACAGCTCCGGCAGCATAGGCATCGTTTCACGCTATGGCACTCTGATGGATGAAGTAGCCTGGGGCTTAACCTCAAAGGGAATTGGCCAGTCCACCTGCATTCATATAGGCGACTATCCCTTTCTTGGCACCACTGTTGCCGATCTTGTTTCCTTGCTAGAAAATGATGAACATACCGAAACCATCATCATACTTGGCGAGAGTAATGATTTTATTTCATTGCAAAATGGGCGAAAAGAAATTGTAGGCCTCTGCCTTGACGGAACAAAGATTAAAGGCGTGAAGATGCCTGTTTACGATAGTATTGAATTGCTCTGTAATAACTTTATTACAGAAAATTAAAGAAAGGCAAACGAATACCAAAATATCAGAGGTTGTAGTGCTGTGATATGAGTTGTGATATGGACCCCTCTCGTCTAGGTCTTTCTACCGCAGCATATGTTGCAGACATTAGTGTTGCACTTCATGCTCAGAACGTGCAAGTTCCTGTCACACTGCAGAGTGGTAACGAGGGTTAGAAACTGCTAGCTAAAATCTAGAT
>PMZB01000107.1 GCA_003170575.1 Chlamydiia bacterium
TAGGTGATCCCAATTTATTTATTACCTATAAAGACAAGCTGAAAAGAGAGCTTGATGCGAACCCCAAAATTCTTACGGATTTTAAAGCGGACTTCTTAAAAACGGCCTTAAAAACCTTAGATGCTGAGATTTTGACAAAAGGTGGGGCGCCTAAGAGAAAACCGCTTGCTGTTGACATTGCCTCAGGAGTACTTCTATCTGATGGTCAATATCTTAAAGGCCCAAAATATGGGATGATGAGAACCATTCAATATTCCATCGCAGCCTCGATTTTTCGGAACTCTCCACAAATGAGTGAAGAAGATTTACGGTCCATCCCTTCAACAATTCCCCAGAGAATCGATTGGTTAAGAGAAAAAAAATTTATAGATCTTACTTTTGAAGAAGGGGACCAATTAAAAAGCTGTTATGCTCAGGCAATTTTTTGGTATGGAACTTTGCAACGACAAGCTCAGATTCAAGGAGCATCCGAGATGAATGTGATTTCTCTTCCAGTGGATTCGCTTGCTCTAAGTGCCACTCTCCAAAAAACCAAAGAGTTGGCAACAAAGATGTTATCAGTAAAGGGTCAAGATGTTCCTTTAAATCCAGGAAGCCCTACAAAACGTCCCGGCGCTCCTTTAAATCCAGGAAGCCCTACAAAACGTATAAAAAAATACTAATCCTAGGGGGAAACAGTGGCTTGTTTAGGATATGATTTTGAGACAGCCTATACTAGTCTGCGTGAAGGGTATAGGCAATTAAGTCAAGCTCCATTAGATGAGAACACTTTTTGGGAGAATCTATCTTCCCTTACACAAAGAGCTGTCACTAGTGCTCAGGATGCTTTACGCACGGAAGTTTCTGAGCTTTTTTCTTGTCCATGCGAGATTGCAGTAGCTTACACAGGAAGCGATAGCAGGCTGGAAAAATGCGGTCTTGGATCTCCCTTAGAGTGCATTGTGATAACTCCCTGCCACGAGATGACTCCTTCTCAAAGAGCGATAGTGGATAAAATATCGGAGGTATGTAACAAGGGTTCCCGCATTTTTTCCCTTCAGGTGGAACAAAAAGCACTTGATCACGACCTTGTTGCAACCTATAAGCATGGAGATCCCCCGACAGTTATTCCGACAAGGGCATGTGATGCTGCTTTTTTGGGAGGCGATGAAGAGACTTTTAAAAAATATAAACAGAAACTTTGTCAAGAGCTTGGCCAAGAACACATAAATTTAAAACTATTTAGGAAAAAATTTCTAGATTCAGCTCTCCAAAATCTTCGTCAAGAGCTGAATGGAAGCCCAGTAAGAGTTCCTTATATTACATTAGATTCTGGAACAGTCTTTTATGAAAAGACCGGGCGAAGAGGGCTTAAGCATGATATTTTTCGTTCTGTACAGTATTCCCTTGCTTACAAAATCTTCTGCTTGATGTCTCAAGAAGGGAAGGTTTTGCCTGATGATATCCCAAGGACTGTGATGGGAAGGCTTGATTGGTTGTCTGAAAAGAAATTTATTAGTCTTTCAGATGAGGAAATTACTCAACTTAAAAAAAATTACACCCAAGCCAGCTATTGGTATCTGTTATTGAACGAGCAAGTTGTTTCTTCTCCCGACCCAGATAAGCTTATAACCATGAAATTGGAATCCCGTACATTGCGACCTGTGATCCAAGGCACGCTTGATATTTGTAAAAAGATAGGCGAATAGCTAATATTCTCCCAATTTCAAAAAGGTGGTCCTTTGCTCATTCTCATTGCAACACCTATCGGCAATCTGGGAGATCTTTCTCCCCGGGCACAAGAAGCGCTGCAACAATGCGACCTTCTTTTGTGTGAAGACACAAGGCATACAGGGCAGCTGCTTCATCTAGCTGGCATTAAGGCCAAGGAAAAGCGAAGCCTTCACAAATTTAATGAAGCAGAGCGGGAAGAGGAAGTTATTCAACTGCTTCATGCTGGCAAGGCAGTCGGCCTTGTAAGTGACGCTGGTACTCCTGGCATCGCAGATCCAGGAGCCAGGCTTGTTGCACGCTGCCATGCAGAAGGAATCAAAGTAAGCATTATTCCAGGACCATGCGCTTTCGTGGCAGCATATGCCCTCTCAGGATATACGGACGAGGCTTTTCAATTTCTCGGGTTTTTGCCAAAAACCCGCAATGAGCGAAGCAAACTCTTTGACAAGATGAGAGAGTATTCTGGCGCGAGCATTGTGTATGAAAGCCCTTATCGCATAAAAGAGACGCTAACAGAAGTGGATCCGCAGTGGGAAGTTGTCATGGTGCGCGAGCTTACGAAAATTCATGAACAAGTAGTTCGAGCTTCCGCAGGGGAGCTTTTGCAACAATTGGCGGACAAAGAAGTGAAGGGAGAGTGTGTGCTTATTTTCTCTCCTTCAAAAAAAGAAAAACCTTCTCTTGAAGAGCTTGTGCAGCAAGTGCATCATGTGCGCGAATCTTTTTCTTGCTCAGTGAAAGAGGCAATTGAAGCAGTTGCTAAAGCGCGGGGAGTTTCCCAAAAAGACTTATACCGCTTGATCATCAGAGGCTAGTGCCTGCAAAATGCAGGAGATCAGATTTTGGATGCGATCCATGGTTGATGATTCCATTTCTTCGAGGCGTGATTCAGGACCTATTTTTTTCCCTAGGGTTATCAATTTTGGCAAAACCATACCTACTGCAGCACTAGCTCCTAGCTTGCCAAACAGCACAACTTTTTCTGACATACGAGCCGTTGAAATCTGTCGGCGCAATCGAGTGGAGCCTAAGTGTACCAGCCTTTCTGCGGTTTGCTCCACTGTTTCTGTGAGGATAAGAGGCGCAGGGGAAGGAGAAGGAGCAATTGGCGGAGGTGGATTAATCACTGATTCTACGTTTACATGACGGTCAGCTGCTTCTAAGAGGCAGCTTAACACCTCTGGTGTTGGTATTTGCATATAGGAAATAATGAGTGATACGAGGTGATTGACAAGCTTTTCTGAAATAGGGTGTATCTTTTCAAGTTCAGGAAATGTATCTGAAATAAGCCTTGTGAGGGATTTTGTCACTGCCTCTATTTCCGCTTTATGTTCTTCAGTTATAGTGTGAAGCATTTTGCTGACCAATTGTTCACGAGCTTTACTCTTGGGAGGAGGAAGAGGTGTTTTTGCCTTTGCTGCAAAAATTTGTTCGAATCTTTCAGAGAGGAGAGATCTGAGTGTATAAATAAATTTTGGATAGCTTATGGCTATTTTTGAGAATATCAGCTCTATCAATGATGGAAGGGAAGATTCTGTGTTTGTAAGTGTGCCTTGAAGAGTTGTCAAAATCATGTTAGAAAAAAGAGCGAACAGCTCTGGCTGGGTAGATTCCATAAATTCAGGAAGTACAAGACTCTTAGCGCCTTTTGGGAAGGTTATGAGGAGGAGAAGCTGGGCAAGACGATCAGCAAAATCAGCAAGCCGAGGCTCAGATACATGCTCTTCTGTTTTTGCAGCCTTACGTTGAACAATCTTATCTGTTTCCTCCAGAGTCTTTTGCAAGATTGAAAAGAAATACTGTTTTGATTTGTCCATTTGTTCTGATGAATCTCGAAGCAACCTATAGATATTGGTCTCTAAAAAAAGAGAGAATGCGTTGATATTTTCCGGGTCTAACATGCTTTTCAAAACCATGCCCAATTCATTCAGAACATATGTTCCATCAGATTTTACAAGGAAAAAGGGTTTGAGGAAGTCGGGGAGAGGGGGATGAACATCTTTGCGCAACTGTTCGGCTATAAAGACTAGGGACCCTTGGATAGCCTTCCTGGGATAGGCAAGAGCCTGTTCGCTCAATCCTCGTCCGGTTAGCTCCCGCAGAAGGGGCGCCGATTCTTGTTCAAAATGCCTGGCTGCAAGAAGGGAGGAGAGCACAAGATGGGCGATCTCACCAGCAAGGGATACTAAGTTTGGTTCAAGTTGCGGTGCTGCTTCAGGTGGAGGAAGACCAAGCGCGGCTGCAATAAGCGGTCCTCCAAGAAGAGTACTTACCTTTTGAAACTCTGTTGATTCGGATGGATTGCTTGTAGCTGGCATTAGGTTTTCCCCGGCAAGAGCTGATTGAATTCCTGCAGACAAAGGAACAGAAAGAAGGGTGAAAAGTACTGAACGATACGATTCAAGAGCTGGTGGAAGTACAAGATCGGTCTCTTTACCAATACAGGTTGAAAGCAAAAATTCAGAAAGTTTCCTCGCCTGTTCTGAGGATAATTTTTCTCCAGGGACAAAAAGTCCTCTCGGAATCTTCAACGTTCCGGCACAACACTTTTCGCAGATGTTATGAAGAATGGAACAAAAATTTGCATCGAAAAATGCCGCTATAGCATCCATATTGTCCGGAGTAAGTAGATGAACAAGGAGCCTGCCCTTATCATTCAGTTGATAGGGATGGAGGATATTTCCGTTTATATTTCTGGCTGGCTCTCTAAAAAATACCTGACAAAATTCAGGAAGGGTTTCCGTTGTGTTGGAATAAGTAAGAAGCGCTTGCTTCAATGATATAAGCATTTGTCTGGCCGTCTTTTGGATAACTTCAAGCGATTCTTTGTGGATTCCAAGTGTAGAAAGCCCCTGTACAGCATTTTCTCGCTGCGTTTTGAAATCTTCAGCTTTAAGAAGATTTCTGGAAATAAATGCCAAGACATCGCCAAACAATGCTGAAACAGATGCATTTGCTTGCTGCACAGTCTCTGATCCGGTTGGGGCAGGAGGCTTTTTAAGAATAGGAATAGGGAGGAAGGTCAAGATAGTGTCTCCAAGCATCCCTGCAAGCTCATGTATTTCCTGAGCAGAGATCAATTTGCCTTCTGACTCAATTGCAGAGGATGTGGGTTTCTTTACTTCTTTTTGGGGAGGGGAGGGAATATGCCGTAAAGAAGCCTCTAGCGTGGCTAACTTGGTTTTTAAGGCTTCTGTAAGGACTGAGCGAAGCACTGCATACAGAGGCGCTTTCATGTATGATTCTCCGACTACTGGGAGTATTAAGGAATCCCCTGCTTTCGGAAAGGCTGTTTTCAGAACAAGGTCGGCAAGATCCTGGGCATGCGAAGCAAGAGGTGTCACTCCTTCAGTTCCTGCAGGAATATTGGCCGAAGCATCAGCGACAGATTTTTGGAGCAAAGTTATAAGGTCCTGTGGAATAGAGATAGAGCCAAGGTTTGCCACGATAGAGAGAAAATTTGCCTCAAGTATTCCACTAACGGCTTTTGCGAAATTTTCATCTACCCCGGTTATGGTTCTTATCTCTTCAGTGGTTTCTGTGATTATTCTCGAGGTCTTTTGTGTAACGAGCGTATTAAGAAGATAGGCTCCGCTTGTATTTAAGGACCATTCACCATTTGTTTTCTTGAAAAAGCTTGCCAAAAGATCGGGAGGAGGAGTTTTTCCGCCGTTGTATGTTCGTAGCTGATCTCCGACAAATTTAATAATAAGAGGTAATAATTTGCCTACGCAAGCCACCCCTTCCTCAGAGAATCCTTTTTCTCGCAAGGATAATCTAGCGCCCTCCACAGAGTTATCAATTTCCCTTTGTCGGGCCAACATGGAAATGATAGCTTTCATTCTCCCAGGCCCACTAAAATACCATGAGAGAGCAGACTTGGCTGTGGCTGCCGCAGCAGCGCCAAATACGGTCCCAGCGCCCTTAACCCCTCTCCAGCCAGCCTCTAAAATGCGCTCTCCTATAGGTAAATAACCCATCTCCGCGCCTCTCACAAGCCCGCTGATTTTTTGCGCTAGAAGAATGCACTCACTCTTTAGTGAATCATCTTGGGAGATCTTTGGTATGAGGTGGTTTGTCAACAAAGTTTTAAATGCCTGACAATTTTGGTTCTCTAAGGTTGATTTTGATAGTTGGCCTAACATTCCTTCAATTTTTGAGGCGATCTTGACAAAACTTCCTATGTTTGCCTTGTCGTAGCGTCCACCAGAGGTCATAGCATCAAGAGTTTCTGTTAAGTCAGTCCAAAGCTGCCCGGCACTTGATGCTGACTTTTGCTTCAGCTGAAGACTGGCTCTAAGGGTATTTAGATCTTGATATACTTCTGAGAAATCAACAAAGTCTGAGGAAGGCATTTTATTTCCTCTTGTTATTCAGCAATCGGCCACAGTTTTATTTCTATTTAGCAAAAAAGAATATTCCCTGTCGATAGTTATTCCAAGGGAATGCAGGCATTATTTGATGCCTCCTAACTTGTAAACTCCGCCTAGTGAAGAATTTTACTTCGGCGAAGGCTTTACTGAGGATTTACAAAAATGCCTATGTACAGGCCAATGTTGGCGCTGACACTCTTGAGAACAATAAGCTGCTTTCATACAGCAGGCACATTTTTTTAGTGAACGTTCCGTTTTTTCTGATTTTGTGTGGGAGGAACAAAGGGGATTCCAGCATTTTCCCTGTAAGGGAATTTTTTGTGAAGCGCTTGTACCAGTTGTTTGCTCAGCTGGGTTAGAAATGGAGAGGCATTTTTTTTGAATTTTTTGCGCCTTAGAGTTGAGCTTAGTTTCCAGGATTTTTGCCAATGCTAAAGCTTTGTCTTTATTCAGGGGAGAATTCTGTAAAATTGTCTGAAGGTCTATATAAATTTTTGCGAGTTTTTGCTCCTCTTTTCCTAAGTCTTGCATTCTCTTAATCAATGACTGAACTTCATCTCTTGAAGGTTCAGATGAAGAGTTCAGAAGAGCCTTCAAATCCTCTTGCAGTTGGAAGTGTTTTTCAATGGGGATTTTTGTAAACGCTCGAATTGATCTTGCAAAGCGTCTCTCGTCACTCATCAAAGAAAAAGTGTCAGCCACAGTTAACATAAGTTCGTTAATATACCTCTTAAATAGCTCTAATGAACTAGGAGCTGTGGGATTAGGACCCACTATAAGGTAGTGTATGTCATAAAAAGCATGTTCCACTTTCTTCTCTACTGTTTCAACAGCTTCTTCCACATCACCATGTAATTTTTGAAATTCTTCATATCTATCATTACTTTTGGGAGCTTTCGCGAAGCCTTCAACAAGCATTTGCTTACAATCAGCTATAGATGTG
>PMZB01000100.1 GCA_003170575.1 Chlamydiia bacterium
CAAGATCTCATCACTCTTTTCCAGGGCGATGTCTTTTCTCTCAACCCCGGTGAAATACTGTTGGCAAAGAGTCATGAATATTTTTAAGAGGATATTTCATTGGGGGCTGCCTCTTTCTTGATATCCAGAATATTTTGTAATATATTTTTTTAGGTTGGAACAGTCATGCTGTATGTAAAATTTCTTATTGTTTCCCTTCTTGCTTTCTCTGAGTGTATATGGGCCGCTGAAAAACCGTTTTTTCAGGCAACTCACCAGCGACCCTATCACCTCTCTGTAGGAGCTGTTCTATTCAATAATGAAGGCCGTGTTGCATGCCACCATTTTAAAGAAATTTTGGGGCAGAAGGATGTTTATATTCTTATGCGGGAAAGCATGGAGAACAACGAGACGCCACTCGAGACAGTGAATCGAGGTCTGAAAGAGGAATTTGGAGCTACAGCCAGACCTGTAGCCTTCTTGGGCGCTTTATGTGGATACTTACCTGATTCCCGACTTTCTTTCGAAAAGACAACTCTTTACATTGCGTGTCAGGTGGTGGAATGGAATCCAGAGGATAGAGACCCTGACGACGGGGAAGCGAGCAGTATCATTGAATGGCACGAACCAGATGAGTTAATTTCGTTGATGCAGCAACAGGGCATTCGATTTCAGCACCGGGCAGATGCAGATGAATCAGAAATGGTCATGCGAGCAGTTACTTATATCCATCAAAGAAATTGATCATTTAAGTGGAATTTTATTTATAGATCGCGCTTTACTGCGCAGTTTGATGACAGAAGAAGTTTTTCGAAATCTTTGGAAGGATAAAAGTATTAAGGAAGTGTTAGAGGCTTTAGGATAATATGGAAACAATCTCTACAAATCCCTTTCTCGATGTGACTCGAGCTTGGGTCAAAGAGCATGTGGGAGCTGAATCGAAAATCCCGGATATTTCATTGGCTAAGTTATTTTATCAAGCAATGGAGGAGCTAGATAAAGTGAGGGGGGCTAAGCCTACGCATCGCTTTCAAGTAAAACCATCATTAGAAAAAACAACAAAGATACTTGGAAGAGAAGTACTATTCAAAACAGGAAGAAGATTAAGCCAAATCGACGAAGCTCGTTCATTCTTGCAAGACAAATATGACGAATTATTTCCAGAGGGAATGGCCAAGGCTGTAGAAGTTCTCGAGCTTCAACAGAAGCTGGGACGATGGATATCCTCAGCTCAAAGAAAAGAAATATGCGTTAAAATTGCAGAAATTTTTGAAAGCTGTTCCACGTATGAAGCAATGTGTGATTTGCGGGAAACTATTGAGAAAGCGCCCTCTGGGATATCTCCTCTTTTTAAATTGGTGTACCAAGATGTTGATGAAAACACCTCTCATAAAATTTTGCGCGCGATAAATCAAAAATTTAAAACTGCCTACCTAGAAGATCCTAAAAAAATACAATTTCACTACAGGATCTACTCTGATATTGATGATACGATTAAGCCTGCGCTTAATGATTTGAAAGTGAAGATTTCAGGGCTTTATCCCTCTGCCATGGAGTTTTACAGGCAGCTTAGTCACTCTGTTCCCGACAAAAACAGCTCGAAAGAGCGTCCAAAAAATGTTCGCATTACGTTTCTTTCCGGCCGGCTTGATCTTGCAGCTAAGATGTGGGATAAAAGACTCAATAAAAAGACTCCCAAAGACCTTAAATTTTTTACGCTTTTTGGTTCAACAAAAGCATATTTCCCAGCCATGAAATTTTATACCGCAAAATTTTTTATGAAAATTCTCGATCGCTTTCCTGCTGGCCCTTTAAGGCAATATTTAAAAAGGTTTGTTCAATCACTCGAAATAGATACCTATCTTGCCCTTGCAATTGAAAAGAGACACAACATTGATAGAGATCTTCTTTTGCGGCCAGAAGCTCTTCCGATCATGATAGGCGATTCTGGAGAGGCAGATCTTCTTTTTACGTTGATTAAAAATTCAGGAGTGCCTACCCCCTTCGAGGATAAAAGGATTCCGGAAGAATACCGACCGTACATTGCCTGGAAAGACATGGATGAGAAGAGCAGGATTGGAAATCTTTCTAATAAGCCGCTTTTTTTAGGACTCACTCATTCTATTACCAGCCGCACGCAGTATAGTGGAGCCTCGCCTGATCCAAAATTTCGCAAAGAGTATGCAGAAGAATTAAATGCAGTGATATTTGATAACTACGTTGACAATGCCATCCTCTGCCTTCAGCGAAAACTGATTGATAAAGATGCTGCAAGCCAGATTGTGGCAGAGTCAAGAAAATGGGTAGTTGAGCAACAGAATCAGATTCGTGCAATGATGAAGAAATATGGCTCGCCTATAGACGCCAAGACTGATCTTTTTGACATTGATCCAGCCGTGCTCACTTCCCTTTTGGCTCAAGAAAAGGTTTCTCCTGCCCTGAAATATCGCCTGAAAGTTATCCTCTCCATCAAAAGGTATGACGAATTCATATCGTCGAGCGTAGGATAAACTGAGAAAAAAACGTCTTCTCAGAAGTTTCTGGCACATACAGGTATGGCCAGGTGTTTGCTCGCATTATCTATAAGGTGCGTTAAGCAAAGGTGTTGTAATTTTTTTTTACCACAGAGGCCACAGAGCACACAGAGAAAAACAAAATTTTCTCTGTGTGCTCTGTGGTCTCTGGGGTAAAAAAAAATTGCGAACCGTTTTGAGAACGAGCTTGTTAGTTATGGCCTATTAAGGGATCGTATGGAAATAAGTTGTACAGTTTTAGAGGAGAAATGCGGTTCAGATCTTGACGATTTTTCCCTCTAAAACTGTACAAGTTATTTTCATACGATCCCTAACCATGAATTCTCCTCAGAAGAAGGGCTTTAGATAGTTCTTCAGCTCGACATTATTTTGTTTCTATTTATACGCTGCTCAATGTAAATTTAATCGATGCCTTTTAAGTAAAATAACTTTTTAGGAGATGTATATG
>PMZB01000116.1 GCA_003170575.1 Chlamydiia bacterium
CTTTTTGATAAGTTTTACCTAAATGATCAACAAAAATAAAGAAACCTAATAAAAGGAGGAATACTTCAATGAACCCAATGCAAGGAACCTCACCCTTCTTACAAGGGCAGGAGCTGGTTTTTGCCGGAACCCCACTCCACTCCACCCCGATATCCATGTCTCTTCCACCTTCCAAAGAAACCGTTATGAACCATTTTCGGGAGTATGTTGAACAAACCATAAGCTATTCATCTGTTGAGTACGATGAAGCTCTGATTTTTGTAAGACAGGGAGAGCATTTCTTAAACAGTTTGCGACGCGGCCAATTGCAAAACGCGACTCAAGAAGAAAGAAGAAACTATATTATCCCATGGACCTGGTTTTTGATATATAAGGCGTGCGCTAAGGGAGAGAGCTTCTTACAAGGTATGATTGTGTTTGAAGATCCCAAGCACGAGGTTGCCAACTTCTTTAGCCCTGCAGCATCACCCAGACTTTCAAGTCATTATCCTGATCGCGTGGAAGGAGAGAATTATGGCATAGATCAGCCATCCAAACTTCCCTATGGGTTTCATACGGTTTTATTCGGTAAATTAAAAGTTCCCGATGGAGAAGGTGAGTGGACATTTATGAAACCAGAAAACTATGGACTAGAATCTACTGGTGAATTTCTTTTACACACAATTGACTATTGTAAGTTCAGATGTTTGAAAACATGTGCTTTCTCTTTTGTTAAGTTTGGTCGCGATGAACATCTGAAGGAACAATTTGTGGAAGATGGATTAAGGATGCAAAGCGCTGGCTTCCACATCAATCCTCAAACTGTTAAAGAATGGGGGATTGCTGGCATGTTCCCTGCAATTTCCCCATATATAAAATCGCCTGAATCAATCCCCTCTTTACGACCTAATCAAAAGGAGGCATTGTATCTCTTTCTTCGTTCTGTTAAGTCGCATGATTGGATTCAGATACGAAGTGGGAAAGAGGTGGTTCTATCGGAAAAAGCAGATCCATACAAAGAAAACCTGCTCTCACTCTTTTCACTCCTGAAGAAGGACCCTGAAGTGGATTCTCCTCTATAACTGTAAAAGTTATTTCCGTTCAAGAATTGACAGGCATCAAAGAAGAATTGAAAGCATTACGCGAGGAGAGTGCCCGTCGTGATGAGGAGTATGCTCGTGAAATGAAGGCTCTGTACGATCTTCTCGCACAGCAATTGAGTCGTATGAAAATCTAAAAACAATAGCAAAGCGGTTCAAGGCCCTTGAAGCACATCAAGGTTAATATTTTATATCGATAAATTGAAAGGTTGGGTTTCCCCTAATAGCATATTCCTTTTCCCATTGAGTACCGAACAAAACTATATGTTTATCCCATCTGTCTTTGACAAGGATTGAATTGGTTGTTTTTTTATACGTTGTTTCATCTCCGATAATCCAAGCGCTACATTGATAAGGTAAAAGGGTTAAGCGAGTTTCTACTTGATATTCATCCTGTAAACGGTATTGCAGAACTTCAAATTGCAGCTTTCCCACAGCCCCATAAATCAAATCGTTAAATTGGTCCTCACCATGTAAAATTTGAATAGCGCCTTCTTCTGCAAGCTGCCTGACACCTTTATCAAAAGATTTCCTTTTGTTAACGTCTTTGGGCGTAAGTGTTGCGAAAAATTCAGGCTGAAATTGAGGAAGAGGCTTAAAATCAAAACCTCCAGCTAGGGAAACTGTATCCCCAATGAAAAAGCTGCCTGGATTAATGACTCCAATGATATCGCCAGCAAAGGCAGTATCTACAACTGTCCTTTCACCAGCAAACATACTGTGGGGCCTTGAAAGCCGAATATCTCGTTTAAGTCGATGGTGCTTTACGACAATATCCTTTTCGAATTGACCAGAACAAATGCGCAAGAAAGCTAGGCTATCTCGGTGCTTGCGATCCATATTTGATTGTACTTTAAAAACATACCCACTGAATGAGGTGGTAACAGGATCGATAAAAATTTCTTTCCCATTTTGAACATCTGCTAGACGCCCACGAGGAGAAGGGGCAAGGTGAATAAAAGTATCAAAAAAAGGTTCAATCCCAAAATTGGTCATGGCAGAGGCAAAAAAAACGGGGGTTACACATCCCCCTAGAAAGTCTTCTTTGTTAAAAGTATTACCAGCAGCTTCAAGCAGAGTGAGCTCACCCTTTAACGTATCAAACTCTGTACAGCCAATGAGACTCACAACCTGTTCATCCTCTAAAGAGAATTGGCTCATAAGAGCTCGTTGGGCCCCTCCTTCAGTTGAGCGGGTGAAAAGTAAACACTTATTTATGAATCGGTCATAGACGCCACAAAATTGTTTTCCCAATCCAATCGGCCAATTGTAAGCGTACGATTGAATTTTCAAAGCAGATTCTACTTCATCCATGAGATCCAGTGGGTCGCGTCCTGGCAGGTCCATTTTATTAATAAATGTCAGAACCGGAATTTTTCGGAGACGGCAGACTTCAAAGAGTTTACGCGTCTGCTTTTCAACCCCTTTTGCCGCATCAATGACCATAATGGCGCAATCCGCTGCCGTAAGTGTACGATACGTATCTTCTGAAAAATCCTCGTGACCAGGCGTATCAAGGATATTTATCACAACATCTTTATAGACGAATTGCATGGCTGAGGCTGTGATGGAAATCCCTCTTTCCTGTTCCATAGACATCCAATCAGAAGCTGCTAATTTTCGCCCTTTACGACCGCGTACCATGCCCGCTGTGCGGAGCTTTCCGGAATAGAGAAGTAATTTCTCTGTAAGGGTAGTCTTGCCGGCGTCAGGATGGCTAATGATTGCAAAGGTCCGACGATTAGAGATTTGCTCTGACAGGTATGATTCTAAATGATTTTCCATAAGTGCTTTTTTTGAAATGAGTATACTAAAATAATATGTTACCGTCAATTCATTACAACTCTATCTCGAGCTTCTATTGAGGAGTGCTTTTGGCAACCTCGCTGGTGAGAGAGTTGACGATATCTTGCCTCTCTTTAATGATCTCACTCCTCTTTGTTTCCATAGGATCGGGATGCGAATTATAAAAACAGGTAAGGTCTTCCAATTTCTTTTTGGCATATTCGAGCAGGCTTAAGCCTTTATATCGAATTGACAGGTCAGCTCCGGCCTGTACAAGAATCTTCACGTTTTCTAACTTTCTTCGGCCTATTGCCCTCGCAATCGGCGTTCCTTTACCTAACCACACTTTGTTGATAACCTCTTTTGCTCCGTGATCTAACAGGAGATGGAGCAAGGCTGTATAATCGCTGCCTGCAACCCTATGAAGAGCCATTTCCATCTCAGCTTCGTTGATAAATACACTGTCATTAAAGAGTTTTTGTACCACTTTAAAAAGCCCATTGCAAGCTGCCGGGACGAACAGGGAATTGCCGAAGTCGTCTTTCGTTGATGTGTTCGCTCCGCGTTTGATGAACAAGCGTGCAAGCGCTTCATGGCCGGCTAACACCGCCTCAAAGAGGGGGGTTCTTCCAAAAGGTCCTCGTTCGTCTAAAGGGGCCTTGGCAGCAATGAGAAGCTTACCTATTTGTCTGCTGCCCGATTGTGCGGCCGCTCTTATTGGGGTCGCTCCATGGAGGGGGTTATGGTCCCGGATTTTCCAATACCATTCATCCTCTTGGTCTTTAGGGCTCAGGTCGTTCTGGATGTTGGGATTGGCGCCATGATCCAGCAGAAACCGTACACTCTCACTTTGACCACACCCACAAACTCTGTAGAGAGGAGAAATCCCGTCTACAAGTTCATTCACCAGATTTGGCGAGGAGGAAACTACATAGGCTGCAACGCTCAACTCTCCTTTTTCGAGGGCGAGAGTGAATAGGCGAGCTTGGGAAGGGAGCTCATCGACTTTGCAAATAATTCTATTTAATGAGTCAATTTTTGAGATAAGTTCTTCGAGTTCAGGACAGCGCATACCTTCTGTGAATTTCTGCTGACAACCTGGACACTCTTTTTCCGACGCAGAAGCATAACATGTTTCGTGAAGAAAGTGCCGGCATTCTGGGATTCTAATGACGGGTGCGGCAAGAAATTTTTTGCAGGACGCACAAGGAATCCCAAACGGTCTGGAAGACAGAGAACTCTTCGGATGAAGACTACGCTCTAAAATCTCAAACATTTCTTTTTTTCCACTCATCCTCTCAAATTTGGCTTGATCAGCACTAATAGCTTCTCCGATGAACTCGATTTCTTCTTCTGTCGCACCCCTCATTGAGAGAGGTGATTTTCGTGATTTCAATAAGGATTCAATTAACCCGCAGACCCCTTCAACGTCACCCGGCTTCAACAATCTTTGCATGTTGAATCCTGTTTCCAAATCTTTCCAGCTAAAAGCCATTTTGCCGATATATCCAAAATGGGTCTTTCTCTGATTATATCCCTTGTCTGCCCCGAAACAGTCCGAGTCCGTTTGATAGGCTACAACCCTTCCAGCAAATTCGGCTGCGTCGTACCAAGTGATAACTGGTTGGAATTCCAACTCATTCAGTGAACTCATAAATGCTCCTTAATTTTATTGCGCTTTGAGAGCTTGTATTTTTTTTTAATGGCCATTGCAAAACTCTGCTAAAAACAGATTTTCCCTAGTTGAAAAAAGGGACCACGCCATTTTAAAACAGTTGAAGCTAAAAAGTATATCGATGAATTAAGGCTTTAGATTTTGAAAAAAGTAACATGAACAAACCTTAGCTTCGATAGTCAAAGCTGGTCGTCACAGTGGATTCCATCTATGTTTCTTATACTCTTTAAGTAACCCTAAAGCTGTTGGAGTCCCAACTGAATTCAAGTATCTGGTAATTTCCCGTTCAATAGTTGAAATTTTATCTGATTGAAGAGAAGGACTAAGACCTAGGTCAAACCGTTCGCTAAGACCTCGAAATATTTCATTAGTCTCTGTAATTATGGAATTACACTCTTGCACCAGCATTTGCCGTTCTGTATTCTCACAACTTAAACTCATTTCTGTTTTTTTTCCCTGAGAAGCTTCTAGACAATGTGGCGTAGCCAGACAG
>PMZB01000115.1 GCA_003170575.1 Chlamydiia bacterium
CTCCTATATTATCCCACAAGCCAAGTTTGACATGGTAACAAAAGCGTGTAACGATAAAAGCATCTTCCCTGTAATCGACAATATTACTTACTGACATAAACAACCTCTTTTTTATCAGTTTTGGACCGCACAAAATTACTCTTGGATTTGAGCCCAAGTCAACAGAATTTTCCGATAATTATTTGAAAAAATTCCTATAAGAAGTATAGTGCAGACAAACCAAAGGATTTATTTTAAGGGAGGTAAAGGAAAGTTATGGCAAAAAAGAAACAAGCTCAAAAGCCCACGTCAATGGTGTCAAAAAAAACATGCACGCCTACATGCTCCTGTATTTCAACCAAAAGTACAGCCGTAGAAAGCATGATGAAGACTAAAGAGAGCAGGACAAAGACAAAAATTATTGCAAGGTTTGATTGCGGATTTCCCAATTCGCTTTTTATTAGAGGAGAAGGGGTCTCAACTCTTTCTTGGGACAAGGGAGCCCAAATGAAAAATATTTCCCCAAATGAATGGATGTGGGAATCTGATAGACCCTGCTCCACAGTGCAGTTTAAAGTGTTAATTAACGACAACAGCTTTGAGCAAGGTGAAAACCATTCTATAGCCTTTGGACAGGCCGTAGAGTTTACTCCTAAGTTCTAACTGTTCTAGGGCTCCCTTTTTGGGAGCCTTAAAAGGCTTCAGCATGCATAGAGGTTCGACTATTTTCGTAGGGTTTGATGGTTTTGTCGACTCTCTTTTTCATTGTGTTGCAAAAAGAATTTCCCCTAAAAAATTTACTCCCTTAGACAAAATTGGTGAGTTTGCTGCGATCGCAAAGGCAGCAGCATCCAAAAATGCAAGTGTTGAATGCGTTCTCCACCTTCAAGATCTTGGCGGAAATGGCCCTCTTCTTGCACGAGCCCTTGCCTCTCTTTCCCATAACGTGATCCTTGCAGGCTGCTGTGGGCACCCAAAGCTACATCCTATTTTCTTACCCCTGCCAAAGAAAAATCTCATTCTTCACTCTATTGCAAACCCAGGACTTACCGATGCTCTTGAATTTTCTGATGGAAAATTATTTCTGGGAAAAATGGGGGAACTGAGTGAGTTAAGCTTGTTCACGCTTTTGGATCGCTTTCCTTCGCTTGATGCTTCGATACAACAATCCTGCTGCATAGCAACTGTTAATTGGACAATGATGCGCCTTGTGGATGAGTTCTGGAGCTATTTACTCAAAAACCGCCACCTGCTTAAAGCTACTCCAACTCTTTTTGTAGATCTTGCAAATCCTGCAAAACGCACATGTTCGGATCTGCAAAAGTGCCTTTCTTTACTTGCCAAACTCAATAAAATCACTCCTGTGATTCTAGGCCTGAACCGAGCTGAGAGTGAATTAGTGGCCAAGAATGTCGGCCTTGATTTACCCAAAAGCATACCTTCATTTGCACAAGCGCTTCGACAAAAGCTTAGGCTATCCTCAGTCCTTATTCACACGAAAAAACAAGCTGTGGTTGCCTCTGAAGTGGAAGTTGCTTCCCAACTTGTTCCTGTAACTGATACACCATTTAGGACAACAGGTGCGGGCGACACATTTAATGCCGGCTTTTTGTCTGCTCTTATGCATGGGAAAAACATGCGGGAGGCGCTTAGAAGTGCTGTCGCTGCAAGCGGTGTTTTTATCCGAACAGGCACTCCTCCCACACCTAAAACCATGAAAGAATTTTTTGCTCAGTGGGAAAAAGGGCTCTTTACCTGAGCGAAGCGCTTTCCTTGATTATCCCGCCAAAACAACTCTCTCATCTGTATGCACGTGGATAGCACCTACGTTTAGGTAAGATCATGGAGACAAAAAAGCCTGATCTTTTTGTTGCACGTACGTACGATCTACGCTAGTATCAGTGAAGTTCGTTAAAAAATTCGGGCACGTCACAACTGTAGTTTGATGTATATCGGTCTACCCAAGGGAGGCACCAATTATGGATCTTTTATCTCAATACCTAAAAATGACCCCTGAAGGCAAGCGTTCAGAGTCGTGTATCGCTATGCTTGCCGCTCTTGACTGCGTGGCTAAGGTTTCTCCTTCCATTGCAACTCAAATCCTAGGCGAACTCAACGACCAGCGCCGCTTTCTCAAGATGATCGCCTCAGAGAATTATTGCTCGCTTGCTGTGCAGCTAGCCATGGGAAACTGGCTCACAGATAAGTATGCAGAAGGTTATGCGCATCACAGGTTCTATGCTGGATGCGAACATGTTGACGCTATTGAAGATGAAGCAAGTTACAACTTGCGAGAACTTTTTGGTGCAGAGCACGCCTATGTCCAGCCTCACTCCGGAGCCGATGCGAACATGATTGCCTTCTGGGCAATCCTGACAAAGCGTGTCCAAATTCCAAACATTGAGTCATTGCAGAAAAAAAGCCTTGATGAACTCACCCCCCAAGAGTTTGAATCACTGCGGCAGCTGATGGTAAATCAAAAACTCATGGGCATGTCGCTCAATTCAGGAGGCCACCTTACACATGGATATAGACATAATGCCTCTTCAAAAATCTTTCGCGCAGTTTTCTATGACGTTGATCCTGAGACAGGGCTTCTTAACTATGATGTGATTTGGAAGCGCGCCAAAGAAGAACAACCTGCCATTCTCCTTGCAGGGTATTCCGCATACCCTCGAAAGATCAATTTTGCCAAAATGAGAGAGATAGCAAATGATGTCGGCGCAACCTTGATGGTCGACATGGCCCACTTTGCTGGTCTTGTTGCAGGAAAAGTATTTGTTGGAGAATTTAACCCAATTCCATATGCAGATGTTGTCACTTCTACTACACATAAAACCCTTCGAGGACCTCGTGGAGGCATAATCCTCTGCAAAGAGCCATTTAAAGAAGTTATCGATAAAGGCTGTCCTCTAGTGCAAGGCGGACCGCTGCCTCATGTACTTGCAGCAAAAGCAATTGCTTTTGCCGAAGCACGCCAACCATCATTTTGCCAATATGCTCAAAAGATCGTTATCAACTCACAAGCGCTTGCAGAAGCGCTTATTGCAAAGGGCTTGAAAGTACTCACAGGTGGAACTGACAATCACATGGTTATTGTTGATGTATCCCCTCTTGGGCTTACCGGCAAACAGGCAGAATATGCACTCAGGCAAGGAAGGATCACCGTCAATCGCAACGCTATTCCATTTGATAAAAATGGCCCCTGGTTTACTTCTGGAGTTCGTCTTGGCACACCAGCTCTTACTACCCTCGGCATGGGCCCTCAAGAGATGAAACAAATCGGAAATATCATTGCAGACTGCCTGTACAATGCTAAACCTACGGTGGGCCCGCAAGGCGTCATCAATAGGGCATCTGCTCAGATAGAAGAATCGGTAGCAGCAAAAGCACAAGCTCAGGTACAAGAGCTATTACAAGCATTTCCCCTGTATAAAGAACTTATAATTCCAGAAAGTATTGGAGAATAACTATGAATACTACCTCACAAGAGATAGTGGTGTCTCAATTTCATCAATTACACGATGCTCTTGAAGTCGCTGCATTAAAACAACGGCGGCTTTTTATCAGCAAATCTGTGGATATGGAACTTGCTGAGGACATTATTAGAAAGTTGTGGTTCCTGGAACACGCTTCTTCCAGCGAACAAGTCTTGATCGTTATTAATTCCCCTGGAGGATCCGTGGATGCAGGTTTTGCTATCTGGGATCAGATCAGGATGATGCCCTTTCCTGTCGCAACAGTTGTGACAGGGCTTGCCGCATCTATGGGGTCTGTGCTTGCTCTGTGCGCACCAAAACACAAGCGCTTTGCCACACCTATGAGCCGGTTTCTTATCCATCAACCATCTATAAATGTCGTTATTGAAGGACAGGCGACAGATCTTGAGATTCAGGCAAAAGAAATCCTGAAAACGAAAAAGATAATCGTAGATCTCTACTGTGAAGCAAGTGGAAAATCAGCTGCAGAAATTGAAAAAGCAATTGATCGGGATCGATGGATGTCAGCTGACGAAGCTCTCGAATTTGGACTTATCGCAAAGACAGTTTCTAGCTACAAGGACCTGTAAACAGATGCCTCCGGAGCTTCATTATTATTCGGGGTGCCAAAATACATTTGTCGTCCTGATAGATGGGGGTCATTTTCCAGAATATGACGCTCGATTTATCTCCTATCTTTGCCAAAAAGTGGATGGGCTTCTTCTTATACGGCCCTCAAAAGTCGCGGATGCGAAAATGATCTACTTCAACAAAGATGGGTCAAGAGCATCAATGTGCGGCAATGGCCTGAGGTGTGTGGCCCACCTTGCACAGAAGAAGCTTTTTCCCGAAAAAAGCATGCTTACCATAGAGACAGATGTGGGAGTCCTCCAGGCATCTATTCAGGGCAATATAGTTGAAGTGGAGATGGGTCAAATAACCAATCACAAATTTCTCTCCATCAATGGACAAAAGGTTTGCTTTCTCAATACAGGCGTCCCTCACGCCGTGATCCAAGTCGATACTATTGAATCAGTTGATGTCGCAACTTTAGGAAAAGAAATCCGTTTCCATCCTGCGTTTCAACCAGAAGGGACAAATGTTACTTTCGCTTCATTATTGAATAATGGCTCAGCTGATTTGAGTACACGCACCTATGAACGAGGCGTGGAAGCAGAAACCTTGGCCTGTGGCACAGGTGCTGTAGCTGCCGCACTTGTCCTGTGGGATCAATTCCCAAAAAAACAAGCCCTTCAAGTTCTGTGCGCCTCAGGAGAGCTCCTTACTGTGCGAAAAGAAGGCTCATCTCTTTTTCTCAAAGGAGCTGTTTCTCCCTTATGACGGCGGAAATGATTCCAAAATTTCTTGCTTATCTTCAAGCTATGAGAGGTGCGTCAACACATACTATTCGTAGCTATGAACATGATCTCACTCTCTTTTTCAAGACATGTGAAGGAACTCCTGACAGAAAATCTCTTCGTTCGTTTATCGCCTCCCAGAGAGAGCAAGGGATCTCTAAGCGGTCTATTGCTCGACGTCTGGCTTCTCTTCGTTCTTTTTTTCGCTACTGCCTCAAGGAAGGAGTTATCACAGAAAACCCTGCAGAGCTTATAGAAAACCCAAAAATTGAAAAAAGGATCCCTCATTCCATCTCCTACGAGCAAGTGGAATACTTTTTTTCCCTGCCCACAACCTCAACCTATCCAGGCTTGCGTGACAGAGCGATCATGGAGCTTTTTTATAGCTCAGGGCTGCGCCTCAGCGAGCTTAGTGGATTAAACAAAAGCGATTTTGACCAAAAAGAGCTCTTGCTGCTCGTGCGAGGCAAAGGGAAAAAAGAACGAATTGTCCCAATCACTGAAAGTGCAGCTAAATGGATTGATCTTTATCTCTCACACAGTAAGCGGCCGCAGGATCAAGATGCAATATTTCTCAATAAATTCGGTACGCGAATCTCTCCTCGCTCCATTGACAGGCTGTTTGTTTCGTATCTTCGAAAAAGCGGGCTTGCAGAGAATATAACCCCGCACATTATCCGGCACACTATCGCTACACACTGGCTGGAACATGGCATGGATGTTAAAACGATTCAGCTTCTTTTGGGACACGCCTCAATGGCAACAACAACAATTTATGCCGAGGTTTCCTCAGAACTCAAGAAAAAAACTGTGAAGAATTTTCATCCACGAGGATAAATCTATGGAGCCATCAGCTCAACCCGGACAAGTTTTATCTTATGTAGATAATGCTAGTACGCATATTAGAGAATATTCCTTTGAGATAGGCAACATTTATTCGACACTGGATTCGCAAGCAACTCAATGTTGTTTTTCTCTTCCTTGGCCAGCCGCAGTGATTACCTATCGGCTATGGAAAGCAGCTCCCTATATTGCCGCACAGATTCTTCTTCCCTCATCGATCTATATCATCGGTGTTATTGGCATCATCGCATATCGAATAATTGTTACTCCAAAAAATGAAAAGCCGGATCTTACTTCCATCTTAAATGGCATAGGATTCTCCCAAATCGTCTCAGGTACTCGGTCCTTTGCGATTGGCTGTTCCTTTTCTAACCGTATTCAACTTATAAGCGGCCTTTTCTGGATCATCATAGGCGGTGCCTGCTTGTTTTACTCAGGCATAGTACAAAGAATCTGTACTCCTCCTCAACCTCAAGATATTCAACAAAACCCCCAGCGTTAAAAAGCATTTTGTTTGTTTGGATTTCCACCAAGCGCGTGAGATGTGGGGTCTGGTTGGAAACAAGGCGCTAAAATGAAATGGCCGTAGGTTGCTCTCTCAATACTTGCATACAATTTCCTTCCATCATAGGGACTATATAGCCCATATATTGCAGCCGCCTCTCCTATAAGGGAAAAGGGGGATACAACAAGTTTAAAAATATCTTCCCCTACTTCAGTAATGCTTTTTTTAAAATTAAACCTTCCCTTTTCATCTCTTACCCCCCAAAAATGGTACAATGAAACTAATTTCAGAATTCGGTAGGCAATGTTGCATATAACTGCAACAGGATGAAGAAAAGGTGTTGCTACACTTGCCATCAAACACTTGCCCCAAACGATGTCTTCAGATTCATTCCAATATCTACGGCCTGTCGACATATCTGTTAGATATCGAGGAGAGCCGTCTTGCCATTTCTCTCCATCCCGATCAGGTTTCCATGTATTAATGGGTTGAAAATCTGCAAGTGTTACATCCATAGCTTCTCCTAATATTTAAAAAAAGTAATTATATATGAGTTTTTTACAAT
>PMZB01000172.1 GCA_003170575.1 Chlamydiia bacterium
GGTCATGACTCTATGAAATAGTTCCAACGAAACAACCCGTGTTGTTCGATATGAGAGCCATATCTTGAGTCACATTGAAGGTGATTCTATGCAAAGGGTTTTTTTTTGTCTATCAAGAATTTATCAAAATATCATGCCCTGGGGAATTGGCTTAGGGACAAAGAAAAATAAGTTAGACGATTCGATCTGGCTAAGACCGTTGAGATGTTGACGATCGTGACTTTCGCTTTTTAGCTTTTTCTACGAACGAGGAGCGATCGTCAACAGATCAATGTCCGAGCAGCCAGACAAGAATCGGTTAAGTTATTTTTCTTTAGCTTCCCATTCTTTATTACTTGGCGGCGGTAGCTCCACTGAGTAACTCAAGAAATGTCCCTACCGTTTCCTTGCCTTCAGCTACGTTTTCAATAACAGGGATGAAGGTGTCTTTGACAAAAACAAGTGTCTGCAAGATGGTGAGGAGGATCATTTCTAAAGGAGGTTCAAGGAAAAGGGGTAGATTGTAGGAGTAATACACAGCTTTTTCTACGTCACTATAGTTGAATGCTCCTAGAGGGAGGGCTTTATTTATGAGAGCCAAAAGCTTGAGTGTTTCGTCAACGCTTGTGTTCTGCACTTCAATGGGGATTGTCAAAATGAAGGAGACAATGTTGAGCTCTGCGGTGGTTTCTTCCTTCTCTCCTTCTTTGAGAAAGCCAGCCGTTTCTTTTGTATACTGGAGCACTTGAAGCACAATTGGACGCTCTTCCTGGTCCATGCCAAACTCGACAATAATGCCGTTGAAAGGAAGATTTGGTTCCTCTGGCGGTACTGTGACATACAGTCCTAAATCCTCGAATGTTTTGGTCATGGCCTGAAGAATTGTTTGTTGGGTCATATGTTTTTTCCTCTTTATACTTCTCTATGTACAAGAGCTTGATTTTTGGTCAATAGGACAATGGATGAGAATTTTGACAAAGTGATGGTTGATTTCATGAGATCCGGTGCAGTGGAGGGTGAAAAAAAGTCATTTGGATGGGCCTTAGAGGTATCTGCGATGATACTCCAAGCCCCTTCTGGCACTTGCATGGTCCGCTCAAGGGAGGTAGCATTAAAGCCCACGAAAAGAATTGGTTTTCCGGAAGTGTCTTTTAGAGAAAACGAGATATAGCCCCCGTTCCAACTTGGTTCAAGAAGCTTCAATCCATGCCAGTCTATATCCTCAGGGGTGAGAAATACATTCTTGCCAAAACATCCTGAATGTGCTCTTACTTCCAAGAGGATCCTTATTGCATTTTTAAGAGATGTATCCTTTTCAATCTCATCCCAGCGCAGCCATGAAAGAGCTGTATCTTGGCACCACGAATTATTGTTTCCATCTCGTGTGCTTTTGCATTCATCTCCCATAGAAAACTGGATCGAGCCTTGAGAGAGAAAAAGGGCGATGAGCAGGTTTTTCATTTGTTTATCTCGAAGACGCAGCACTACTCGGCTTTTGGTAAGGCCTTCAACTCCGCAATTCCATGAATAATTTTCATTCATGCCATCTCGATTCTGTTCTCCATTTGCCTCATTATGCTTCATGTTGTAGCTTACAAGATCATAGAGGGTAAATCCATCATGGGACGTGATGAAATTGATAGAGTTTTTAGGGGAGCCTCCCCCCCCATACAGATCTTGTGAGCCAGCAAGACGAGTGGCAAAGCTTGGCAAGGAATGAGGCGCCCCTTTAAAAAATTTGCGCACATCATCTCGAAATTTATCATTCCATTCACAAAAAAGGGGCAGATGGCATTGGTTCAGTTGGAAAAGAGTGCCTGTTTGATAAAGTCCCACAGCATCCCAAGGCTCTGTGATCAAAATACATTTCCCAACAATAGGATCGCGGACAATCGCTTCGAGAACAAAAGGAGCGGTCATGGGGGCGCCTAGTTGGTCCCGACTGAGCACAGAAGCAAGATCAAAGCGAAACCCATCAATATGGTATTCAAGAACAGCGTGGCGCAAGCTATCCAGAATAAGGTCTGAAACAATAGGGTGGTTCACGTTCAATGTGTTTCCACAGCCTGTATAGTTCTCAAACCTTTCCTGATTCTTTATGTAATACGTGTCTTCGGCAAGCTGCTTTAACGAATACGCAGGGCCTCGTGCGTCTCCCTCTCCAGTATGGTTGTAGACCACATCAAGGATCACAGCTATTCCATGATCATGGCAGGATTCTACAAGCTCTTTAAGCTCAATGGATATGTGAAGCGGGTCAGGGGTTGTCCCATACCGATTCATGGGTGAGAAGTAATTCAGAGGTGAGTATCCCCAGTAGTCGCACAGCTGTGATCCATCGATGGGGTTTTTTTTCTTCCAGTCCCTTTCATCAAACTCAAAGATGGGCATAAGCTCGAGTGCTGTCATGCCCAGATCTTTAAGATGAGAAATTTTATCGGCCATTGCTAGATAGGTGCCTGGAAATGGAGAGCCGCTTGACGGATCTTTGGTAAAGCCCCTCACATGCGCTTCGTAAATAATGAGATCTTTTGGCCTAAGTGGAGCAAAGTTTTTTTCCTTCCAAGGAAACGCTGTGTGGTGTGTAGCAGCGCTGAGAAGTGCTCCGTGTCCAGATAAGGCATCCTCCCATCCATTTTTACCCCATTCATTTCCGGTCCACAAAAGCTTTGCATAGGGGTCTACGATAAGAGGTGCGCTTTTTTTGAAATGGCTTTTTGTTTTTAGACGCCATCCCCAGCGTATTTTTTCTTCATGTGCGCGCACTGCAATGTGTACGATATCTCCTGATCTATGTCCAGGATCGGCGAGCGAAATTTCTTCTAAAATCTCTCCTGTAGAATAGGCTCCGAGCACAAGATGGCTTATCTGATTTGTAGAGTAAACTGCGAAATTCCACCATCCGTTTTTATAGCTTGCTCCAAATGGAGTCGGCGCTCCCTCACTGCATTCACGCATGTACGAATTTCCTTCCGTTAGTTGTTTTTCGATATATACCTATATCCTTTTTCAATGAAGGATCTTTTTGTTTGGGAGGCGGCAAGAGAGTGTGCAAAAAATCCAGTGCTAAAAGGTTCTTTGTGCTGTATAAACGTAGTCTTGTATGAAAGGGGGGGGAGATGGCTCAAGGAACCACTTCAGGTATTTCTCAGAGTAGGTATTGTTCTATTGCACAAGCACTCTGGTCGTGTGCATGCGAATCTTGCACAATAGTTAAAGAGGAAGCTGTTAACTATTGGATACAAGGATACCCTGGCATTGTATGGAACAAGTATGCGTCTCCTGCTCAAAAGCAATTGATAGGCCGAATTAATATAAGGGTTATAGACCTATTTTCAACCATCTGTGCGTTGGAGGGGGTTTTCGTTGTCCCTGCTCTTGTTGGCTTGATTCTTTACAGGGGATGGCCTCTTTTCAAGCTGGGTACTGAAGTGCTTTTCTATAACTCAGATCAGAAACCCCTTGGCGATAAGTGGAATGAGGTCAAGGAAGAATATCGTAAAATAGTTGTCGAAGAATTCGCTCCGGCCTTAGCTATCGCCTTTGCCATTGACTTAATATTTTGTTCAGTGGTAGGCATATGTACACTGAGTTTATGTCATTTATTGCGTGCTGCTGCCGTGTCTCTTCCAGCAGCGTATAGCTTATATAGATTACTTGTAGATAAGGAGGTTAAACATGAGTAATAACGGTATTTTCTCTCAGATTGGGGGGTACTACACAGGTGCAAAGGACTGGACAATACAACAGTATGATGTTTATGAATCAGGCCGGAAAAGTGTGGAAACCTATATCCGGAAAAAAGTTTCTCAAGAAAATGGGAGCCTGGTTGCTCGAATAACCAATTGCGCTTCTGAAATTCTTATCGATCTTTGTGCTCTTACTGGAGTTCTTGTATTGCCCGCAGCACTTCTTTTCACTGCCAAAAGAGCTTACCCTCTAAGTAAATATGTGATGGAATATTTCAAAAGCGGGGCAACTCCTGACACACGATTAGCTGCAAAAGAAGCCCTGAAAGAAGAGTATAAAAAATCTTTGCATACCACTATGGGTCCTGCCATCCTCGTCGCTTTGGCTGTACATACTGTGTTTATGCTGACCTATGGCATACTGGCTCTTAAAGGTACCATGCTCTTCCGAGGGGTTGCTCTCTCTTTACTTCCATGTGTGATTGTATATAAATTCCTCACAACTAAACGCGATCGTATCGAGCCACCTGAAGCGGATCTCGAGAGACCTATTCTTGCTGAGCCTGAACAACACCAGGATTCACAACAGCAAGCGGCAGTTGCCATTCCGGTGCCATCAGCGCCAATGGAAGAATGCCAAACCTAAGGGACTGGGCAAAAATAACCTGGACGATTCGATCTGGCTGCGACCATTGATCTGTTGACGATCCTTCCTAGTTCGTAGCTCGTTACGAACGTCGTCACGATCGTCAACATCTCAACGGTCTCGCTTATCCGAATCGTACATCTTATTTTTGCCCAATCCCTAACATTTCAGTTCACATACCTCAATGCAGTATGAGGTATGTGAACCTCTTGCGAAATAACTCCATATTTGTCTATATGTGTAAAAGATTTAATTTTATTTTCCAAAAGTGGGCATATGGAGCCATATAGAAAAAACTTTCAACCTATAATTCCCGAGGCAATACAGGATATAGGCAGGGTGGTATTTGAGAAAAAGCATGAGTGCACAATCGATAGCGAAATAGGAGCCCTTTTTCCTCATCTTGTACCGTGTTCAGTGCTGAAGGGCGCCTCTGCCACGAGAGAGCATGTTGAAAAAAAACCGCTCCGTGTTGGTGTGGTTTTTTCTGGAGGTCCGGCGCCAGGCGGACATAGTGTCATTGCCGGACTTTTTGACTGTATAAAAAAGTGGCATGCTGATTCTTCGCTCATAGGGTTCCTGAATGGTCCAAAGGGGCTCTTACGTAATATTTGTAAAGAGCTTTCACAGATAGATGTGGATTCGGTTCGTAATACTGGAGGCTTTTCGTTGCTTGGGTCTGGAAGAACAAAAATCGAAGCCCAAGAAGATATTCAGAAAGTAATTGATACAGTTAAGGCTCAAAATCTAGATGCGCTTGCAGTTATTGGAGGGGATGACTCTAATACAGATGCAGCATTTTTCGCAGAAGCCTTTTTGCAACAGGGCATACGCACATGTGTGATTGGACTGCCAAAGACAATTGATGGTGATTTGCAAAGCGATGATATCCCTATTTCTTTTGGCTTTGATACTGCCTGCAAGGTGTATTCAGAGATCATTGGCAACATTGGACGCGATGTGAGCTCAGCAAAAAAATACTATTCTTTTATTCGTCTTATGGGCAGGGTTGCCTCCCACATTACGCTTGAGTGCGCTTTACAAACACATCCTAACCTTGCGCTGATAAGCGAGGAGGCGGCTCAGCAGGAGCTCACCCTAAAAGCACTTGTGGTGAAAATAGCAGACCTTGTTGAAGAGCGTGCAAAATCCCGCATCCATTATGGACTCATTCTTGTCCCAGAAGGGCTTGTAGAGCACCTTGTGGATATGAAACATCTTATTGCAGAGCTCAATGAATTCTTTGCTCCAACACACCCCTTAGCTTCACTTCTGGTTGCATGCAGCAAACCTGGAGAACGGCTCGACTTTGTGCTCGATCATATCTCAGAAAGATCAAGCGCTTGTTTAGCCCTTTTCCCACGCCATATAGCAGAACAGCTTCTCCAAGAGCGGGATCCTCATGGCAATGTCCAAGTCTCCCGCATAGAAACCGAGCGGCTTTTGGCAGGACTTGTGGAAGCAGAAATTCATTTACGATCTCAAAAAGCAGGCAAGGAGATCCCATTTGTTGCTCAAACAGGATTCTGCGGGTATGAGGGAAGGTCTGCCTTTCCCTCAATCTTTGATTGCACCTATTGTTATGCGCTGGGCCGTCTTGCAGGCATTTTTGCCATTCAGAAAATGACAGGGTTTATGGCTGGGTTCGCGCGCCTGCACGAATCTTTTGCCTCATGGGAACCTTTGGCAGTACCTCTTGTCTCTCTTCTTCATTTTGAACGAAGAAAAGGAGCAAAAAAGGCAGTTATCCAAAGAGTTCTTGTTGATCTTCAAGGCAAGCCATTTTCTCTTTTCAAGAATCAGTGCGCCTCGTGGCGTCTCACAGATTCCTATCAACAACCAGGCCCTATGCAGTTTTGGGGGCCGGAGGAGCTTACGCTTCCTCCTTGCCTAACTATTAGATTGGGGCAAGGATAGTGGCATGCCACAAAATGGCCTGAGGATATCTCCTGGGTAGGAGGACAAGACTGTTTGCAAACGGCTGTTGCATAAGGGCACCGATGAGCAAAAGGACAGCCAGTTCCTACTGGCAGGATTGGGCTGTGTTGGGGAAAGGTCAAGGTTTTACGTGCGCGTTCAGCTTGTGGATCTGGAATGGGGATGCAGGAGAGAAGGGCTATCGTGTAGGGGTGGGCAGCATCTGAATAAAGCTCATGAACACGAGCAAGTTCCACTACTGACCCTCTATACATAACAGCTACTTTTTGTGCGATCGCCCCAAGAGTCGATAGATCATGGGTGATGAATATATACCCCAGCCCTTCCTCTTCCTGAATGGTTTTCAGAAGATTGAGCGTGGATTTGCGCAACTGAGCGTCTAATGATGAGAGAGGCTCATCTAAGATCAGGAGCTTTGGTGAAAGAAGAAGTGCTCGAGCAATCGCAAGGCGTTGTTTTTGCCCTCCTGAAAGCTCAAACGGATATCTTGATACCAGGGTTTGATCTAGGTTAACGGTATGAAGAACCTGTACAATCAATTCCTCACGCTTTTGTGAAGGAACTTGAGAAAAATGAATGGAGAAAACCTCGTCCAGGTGCCATCCAGCAGTACGACGTGGGTTAAGGCTTGCATCAGGATCTTGAAAGATGACCTGCATGTGTTTTCGCAATTTCCGAAGATTTGATGAGCTAAGTTCCTGAAGGTCAGTTCCCTGGAAAAAGATGGATCCTGAAGATATGGGTTCTAGCATCAAGAGCGCCCTTGCTAAAGAGGACTTGCCGGACCCGCTTTCTCCAACAATTCCTACAGTTTCGCCTTGATGCCCCTTGAGGTTAACGTTATGCACAGCTCGGTAGGATTTGCCAGAGAGAAAATAATCCACCGAAACATTTTTTAGTTCAAAAAGAGGGAGATCTTCAGCCATGATGCCCTCCCTTTAAATAAAGAGGATGAGCAAAAAGAGAATCCACGAGAACTTGTGTGTAGGAGGCTTGGGGCCGATAAAAGATGTCCTCTGCTGTTCCTGACTCGATTGTTCTTCCTTGTTCTAAAATCACAACATTGTTTGCCGCCTTTGCAACGATTCCAAGGTCATGGGTGATAAGCAAGATGCCAAGTCCATATTCTTCTTTCAGATCTTGAAGCAGGTCTAGAATCTCTGCTTGGAGAGTAACGTCAAGAGCTGTTGTGGGTTCATCAGCAATCAAAAGTTGCGGTGAATTCATCAGAGCCATAGCAATTAACACTCTTTGTCTCATTCCACCACTGAGTTGATGGGGTAAAGATGTCATTGCAAGTTCACTGTTGGAAAACCCAACGCGTTTGAGCAGCAAAAGAGCCCTTTCCCGAGCAGACATTGTTGCATCCTTTTTCGGAAAATAGGCTTCAGTAAGCTGTTTTCCCACTGTCATGATGGGATTAAGTGCATTGTGAGGAAATTGTGTAATATATCCTATACTTCTTCCCCGAAGGTTTCTTAAGCTCTGTTCAGGTAAAGAGAGAAGATTCACACCCTTAAACAAAACTTCTCCAGCAAGTATGGAGAGCTCTTTTGAGGGAAGCAGCCCCATGACAGAGCGGGCTAGAAGACTTTTTCCCGAACCACTTTCACCCACAAGAGCAACGATCTCATTTTCATGAACCAAGAGCGATGCTGCATCAAGAATCAACTTGAAGCCGCCTCTTAAGGAGAGATTATTAATAAGAAGAAGGGGCACGGTCATACAATATTTTTCTCGTTGAGGCAAGCTTTCGGGTCATAAATGTCTCGGAGACTATCGGCCAGAAGCATGATACTAAAAATAAGCAATGAAATGAAGCAAGCAGGGAAAAGCAGTCGGCAAGGATAAAAGCGCATTGCTGGAAGCGCATCGCTTATCATTGAGCCTAAACTTGCAGTAGGAGGCTGAATGCCGATGCCTAAGAAACTTAAGAATGCTTCTGTAAAAATTGCATGCGGGATAGAGAGCATACCGGCAGTAAGAATAGGTCCAACAATATTAGGAAGTATATGTCTCAGGAAAAGCCGAAAAGAGGAAGCGCCCAGAGTTTTTGCCGCAAGAACATATTCGGTGTGAAGCGAAGTTTTTACAAGGATTCGGGTTGTGCGTGCCATTTGGATCCAGCCCATAGTTACCATTGAGATAACAAGAGGTAAAATTCCAGTGCCTATTAAGACGGATATCAAGATGACCACCAAAAGATATGGAAGGCTATAAATGCCATCAGCTATCAACATGAGAAAATTGTCAATTCTCCTTGAAGAAAAGGCTGCCAGCACCCCCCAAACGATACCAATTGTAAAATCGATGGCTGCAGCGAGAAAACCGATGAAAAAAGATATTTGCAGGCCTTGGACAGATCGAGCAAACAGGTCTCGCCCTAGCTCATCAGTGCCAAACCAATGCAGCGGAGAGGGAAGGAAGTTTTTTTCAGAAAGATTTGTGGTAGTAGGGGAGTAAGGACAGAAAACAACCCAGATGAAAATAAGGGAAATCATAAAAAGTAAAATTGATGAGCCGATCATGTATTTAGTGCGATAGTTCATTTAAGTTTTCCCATATTTTGCACTCATTCTTGGG
>PMZB01000160.1 GCA_003170575.1 Chlamydiia bacterium
GCATAGCCCCGTCGCCCACGGGGGATCCACATGTGGGTACAGCCTATATGGCCCTTTTTAATTTGATCTTTGCGCGCCACTTTGGGGGCAAGTTTATTATTCGTATCGAGGATACGGATAGAAAACGAAGCCGTCCAGAGTATGAAGAAAATATTTATAAAGCGCTTCAATGGCTTGGCATTACCTGGGATGAGGGGCCTGATATTGGAGGTCCGTATGGGCCCTACAGGCAGTCAGAGCGCACGGAGATATACCGTGAGCACTGCGACATGCTTTTAAAGGCAGGGAAGGCCTATAAATGCTTTGCTACCCCCGAAGAGCTTGCAGAGATGAGAGAAGTTGCTGCAGCAACTGGAAACAAGCAAGGCTATGACAGGCGGTATCGAAACCTTTCCCCAGAAGAGGTGAGACAAAGGGAAGAAGCAGGCCAGCCCTATGTGATTCGCCTTAAGGTACCTACTTCCGGAGAATGCGTTTTTGAAGATGCAATCAAAGGAAGAATCTCTTTCCCCTGGGCAGATATTGACGACCAAGTGCTTTTAAAGTCTGATGGCTTTCCAACGTACCATCTTGGTGTGGTTGTGGATGATCATTTGATGGAAATTACGCACGTGATTCGCGGGGATGAGTGGATTAGCTCTACGCCGAAACACATCTATCTTTACGAAGCATTTGGGTGGGAGCCTCCTGTATTTCTCCATATGCCGCTTCTTCTTGGAACAGATGGGAAAAAGCTTTCAAAACGGCGCAACCCAACTTCCATCTTCTACTATCGGGATAGCGGGTATCTGCCAGAAGCTTTTAAGAACTTTTTGACCCTTATGGGTTATAGCATGATTGATGGAAGAGAAATGTATTCCCTCGAAGAGATTATTCGAGACTTTGATCCAACCAGAATTGGAGCTTCCCCTGCGATCTTTTCTCTCCAGAAGCTTGATTGGTTAAACCAGCAGTATATCATCAACACAATCCCTCAAGGTGCGCTTTTTGAGCGAATCAAGGCATGGAGCATGAATGATGAGTTCATGAACAAGATTATGCCGCTATGCCATTCTAGGATGAAGAATTTTGGGGAGTTTATCGAACTTGCTGATTTTCTCTTTATCAATCACCTGCCTCTTACCCAAGAGCTGTTTCAGGTTCCAGGACTGGAACCAGGTCAGGCAGCCTACATATTGCAGGCCATGATCTGGGCCATGGATGCACAAGAGAATTGGAAAGGAAGCGGCGTGAATCAAGCTTCCAAAGAAGTTGCTGCCATCTTTGGAGTTAACTACAAGAAAGCTGTGATCCCGCTTCTTTTTGCATCGCTTATGGGTAAAAAGCATGGACTTCCTTTATTTGAGTCTGCAGATCTTTTAGGCAAGGACAGAGTAAGGGCGCGCCTTTTAAAAGGCATAGAATTTTTAGGTGGGATCTCGTCAAAAAAGGCGGAATCCCTTAAAAAGGCGTGGGGAGCAGGAAAAGTAGACATAGCATCAATATGAGTCATCTAAAAGAACAATTTTGTACGCGGATCATAGATCGATACTGCTTGAATAAAAGAGGAGCAGGGAGAGAGACGTGGCATATTGTTCTTGAAGCAGAAAAAGAACTTCCGCTTTTTCAGCCTGGTGACAGCATTGGTATTTATCCTTTATCTCAAAAGCCTCGCCTTTACTCGATAGCGTCAGGGCCATCTGCAGGGCGCAAACGCATTGATCTTACCGTTGCCCGTGTTGTGTATGAACGAGATGGAGTTTTGCATCGGGGAGAGTGTTCCAACTACTTAATTGAAGGGGCGCCGCTCCATGAGCCCGTTCTTTCCTGCTTTCATCAACCCTCAAGGCATTTTATTTTTCCAAAAGAGGCTCCTGTCATCATGGTGGGGGCAGGCACTGGGATCGCTCCTTTTCGCGCCTTCATGCAAGAAGTTGAATGCCGAGCCGTGACGCCAGAGAAATGTTGGTTATTTTTTGGAGAAAGAAAAAGCGGCGAGGACTTTTTTTACGAAGAATTTTGGAAACGGCAGATAGGACAAGGGCGGCTTCGGCTTCATGTTGCCTTCTCATGCGATCAAGAGCATAAAGTTTATGTGCAGCATCGAATGTGGGAGGAGCGAGAAGAAGTGTGGCGCTGGTTTCAGCAAGGAGCTCATCTTTTCGTTTGCGGACATGCCCAGAAGATGGCAAAAGATGTGGAGAGCTGCCTTCTTGATATAGCCAAAGATGAGGGAGGAATGAACCAGAGCCGGGCAGAAGAATGGCTTTTGTGTATGAAACAGAACAAGAGGTATTTGAAAGATGTCTACTAACCCTGCCTCGATAGAGGAGTGCCGATCATTTGTTGCTGCTTTATGCAATGATACAGATGACAAAAGACCTGTCTACATAACCGCTGAAAAGAGGGGGCGATATTGGGTCTATTGCAATAGCTTTGTTGAAGACTACTATTTCAAAACCCAAAACGTGCTTGATACTGCAAAACACACTTTTTCCTTAATAACAGCTGAGGCAACTAAAATAGGCGAGCAAGAGCGGATTGAGCTCTTAGAACATATGACACACTGGTTGGGTAGATACAAAAAAAGAGTCAAGAAATCCATGTGGATAGAAACACTATGCGGGTTTCTTTATCGCAAGGCTTTTCATCAAATAGACGTATTTCGCGATGAGATAAAGAGGGAGCTTGAACACGTTCGTGCTGAAGAAAAGCCAACGGTAGGAGAAAAAGCTCAGGCCCTCCTTCAACAAATCAAGCCTCTCAGAGATAGCTGCGCATTACTACCGGATCTGAAAGATGAAGTACAACTGGTTGACTTTATGAACGAGCAACTCGAGCAAATCGCAAAATTGCGAGAGCAGGCTATAGAGTTGCCTTGGAATGAATGTCTTGAGGTTTATAAAAATATCTTTGCAATACAAAAAGAACTACGGTTTTGTTTTCTGCAAAAAAACGCACTCCTTGAAACAAAGCGATTGCTGAAGCAAATAAAGGAAGAGCTCGCTGATGCGAAAAAAGAGTATACTCAAAAATTGAATTCGGTACATGGAACGTTGGGTTTGATCAACCTTTCTGCGTGGGCAATGCACACTCCTTCTGGTATTGTGTATCCCTTACTCAAAAATCGATTTTTTAAGCTCAGTCCTGAAGATTCTCAGTGTCAAGAGGCGGTACAAGTATCAAAAGAAATAGCCGATTGTATTGAATTTTCTCATTACCTTGAGCATTTTAAGAGCCTTGTTAGCCAAGATTTTCAAGAGATGATGAAAAATCATGAAAAGGATCTTCTACAGGCAACAAAAGGGGCTCAAGGAAATGGTGCCTTGCTTGCAGCGATCGAACGTTTGAACCTGGCGGCCAAGCAAAATGCCCCCTGGATGTTTTTTAATCTAAAAGCTCTTCCTCCAGATCTACAGTCATTTGAAAAGGATGCAAGAACAGCAGCTGTGCTGGTTCACCCCGACAAAAATCAAGACCACTTAGAAACAGCAGAAATTCTAATTAAGATCCACAACGATATAGTTACGTGGATCAAGCAGAAGCACTACCAGTCATAATTCGAGAAAATAAAAGATACCCAAGTCTTCTAAAAGAATCTCTTTTTTAGAAGACTTGGGGATGGGAATTTAATACTGAGCTTGAGACTCAACGTAGTTGTTCCAGAGAACTGGTTCTACTTGCCCTTTTCGAATAGAAGAGATGAGTTCTCGCTTGAGAACTTTCAGCTCTTTTTTAGGCATAAGCTTTTTCAGAAGATCTTTATTGCCTGCGGCGCGTGCGAGTTGACGAAGTGAGTCAACGTCAGCGTCAGAAAGGATAACATGATCTTTTTTCTTTTTTGAACCACGAGTGGCTCTTTGTTTTGGACGAACAGTTAATGGCCTTTCAGCTTCAATAATGTAGCGCCGAATCATTTCTGAGAGTTTCTCAGGTAATTGGTGCTTCATTTTTCTTAAAGTAAAATGATGCATATACCCACCACTAGCCATTGGAAGGTAACGGCATAAATCATTTTCTTTTTTGCCATTAACCTTTTTAATGGCACCAGCAATAAGCTGGTCGAGTGTGGCACTTGTTGTTGACATAGGAACTGCATGCCCCTCTTTTTTCTGTTGTTCTGTTAACATAATACTCATACCTCAAAGTTACATTGCAAATTCGAAAAAAAAATCCAGCACAGACAAAGTAGATAACAAATATCGGCACAATAGTCAATAGTTTCCTTGCTTTTTACGATCTTTCTTGGGAGATTGAGAGAGAAACTCCTCCAAAATTTACAAGTAAGGAATAAGCGGATAAGGAAATTCTCTTGTAAGATAAAACCATACAATTGATACTTTTCTTGCAAAAACCGTTTTGTATGA
This sequence comes from Chlamydiia bacterium, assembly GCA_003170575.1. Taxonomy (GTDB): domain Bacteria; phylum Chlamydiota; class Chlamydiia; order Chlamydiales; family FEN-1388; genus FEN-1388. Next base: position 4,347 of record PMZB01000160.1, read on the forward strand.
GCTTTCGGGAGGATGTCTTGCAT
>PMZB01000127.1 GCA_003170575.1 Chlamydiia bacterium
AGCCACAATAAAGATCAACGTGTGTTCAGAAAAAATTATAAAATATATGACATCCATTTGGGAAAAAGCTACGTCTGACTCGCTTTTCGGGCCAGTTGCTGCCCTAGCTAAGGGGAAAAAAGGTATGGCACACTGGCTTTTATACGAGGCTCAAATCTCTGAAAACCTCTTTAGCGTAAATGCTCCCTATATACTCCCCATTATGCAAGTGACAAGAGGTAATCCTGAAAAAGTTGGTCTTATGATGGAATATTGTAATTGTGGAAATTTGGCTGAATTTGCAAGTAGTCATTTTAATCCAAACACCCGTGCCGTCTTACCTGAATATCGTTTTCTGCATATCTCTCTTCTTCGTCAAGTAACTGACGCTCTTTGTTGCATGCACACTCAAAACCTTATCCACCGTGATGTCAAAGCGGAAAATGCGCTTGTGACTTGTTTCGGAGGAGCGTGGCAGGTTCGTCTTGCTGATTTTCCTAGCACAGTTGTGAACATGCACCTCACAAAGTTTCATGCTGGTTCCTACCCACCGCCTGAAATCCAGCGAGCCTTTGAGCAAAGCAAAGAAGAGGCTCTTACTAAACTTTCCCAGTCTGAAGAAGACGAATATGCGAGACGGGTTGAAAAGTGGAGACGCATGGGCTTAAAGGCAGGTAAAATCAAAGAAAAGGAAAATGCTTTCTTAGAAAGCAGGATCTCTGAAAGTCTTCTCACTACACAAGTGGATGCATGGGCGCTTGGCGTTCTCATATGTCAGACAATGCATAATCTTCCAGAACTCATCAAAAGGATGGACTGGGAGAGCCCCTCTTTGGAAATACTGAAAGCAAGAAAAAATCTTTTGGATTTATATCTTGATCCACAAAATGACTGTGTCGATAAGGTAGCGATCAGCCTACTTGAACATCCCTTCCAAAGGATATCCACGCACAGCGCACATGATCTCCTGAGAGACGCAACCTAATCAAGCTTGTGTTTGCCAGAAGTTCTACCTCTTGCGGCGGGATAATCCAGCAGGGAGTTTTACTGGCTTTTCTTCAGTAAAGAAAGGAAAGGCAAGCTGCTGTGGGGCAACAAGGATTTGGACAGGGGCATAGGATTTTCTATGGATGGGACAAGGACCTAAGAGGCGAAGCTTTTCAAGATGGAAGGGTGTGCCATATCCTTTATGGCTTGCAAAACCATACTCAGGCCACATAACATCATATTCTTTGAGCAGGCGATCTCGTGTGACTTTAGCGATGATCGAAGCAGCACTCACACTAGGGCAAAAGAAATCCCCTTTGACTACTGTCAAGCATGGGACAGTGCCAAGGGGCGCAAGGCTTCCATCGATGATTGCGAGAACAGGACGTTTTTTCAAGCTTGAAATGGCTTGACGCATGGCCTGAAAGGTTGCTTGTACAATGTTAATTCTATCAATGACTTCATGATCCACGATTGAAACACTAAAATCGATGTCTGGATAGCGTACAAGCTCTGTATAAAGAGTCTCTAGCGTCTCTTCATCTAATTGCTTACTGTCAGTTACCCCTGGTAAGGAGAAGTTTTTTGGAAGAACACATGCGCATGCTACTACAGGACCGGCAAGTGGTCCTCTGCCTGCTTCATCAACACCAGCAAAGGGCACCATTTTCTTCGCGCGAAGCACGCCCTCTAATACAGCTGGATCTTGATTTGCAATTTCTTGGAGCTCACTGTGTGGAGAGCTCACCTTTGTCTTGCTAGAAAAAAGCTCCTGCTGACTCATAAGCTCCACCACATATATTTGTTACAAGCTTTACCCTTCTTGGGCAAGAGCAGCTTCTTCTGGCTCTTCAGCGGCTGTTTGTTCTAGTTTATTGGCAACATACCGCCCTTTTACTTTCGCTGCCCTCCCAGAAGTGCCACGAAGGTAATAGAGCTTGCCTCTACGCACAGACCCATTTCGTACAAGTTCTATGCTTACTACAAGAGGACTATGCACGAAAAAAACTCGCTCCATCCCCTCTCCATACGCAATGCGATGCAAGGTGATGGTCTCTGCCAATCCTTTCCCTTTACGAGCAATGCACGTCCCACTAAAACTTTGTACACGCTCTTTGCCACCCTCTTCAACAATGCGAAGGTTTACTTTTAACGTATCACCTATGCGAAATGTAGGCACTATATTTTTTTGTTGAGTTTTTTCCACAGCTTCAATGTGTACGCTTCTCCCCATGACTCACTCCTGAATACTTTCTAAATATATGTTTCGTGAAGTGTAGCAGGTTGCTTCCATAAAAAACCAGGAGAATATTTTGGATTGTGAAAAAGTTAGGCAACCAGGTATTCTTGACACTTTCAAAATTGTGAAAAAAAGGTTTAACCTCTTATGTCAAAGATTTGTCAAATTACCGGGAAAAAACAATCACGTGGTTACAAATATGTCACGCGTGGTATTGCAAAAAAGAAAAAAGGTATTGGTATCAAAGTCACCGGCAAAACGCGCCGTGCATTTCTTCCTAACCTTCAAGAAAAGAAACTTTGGGTTCCTGAAGAAAAACGCTTTATCAAATTCCGTCTTTCATGCGCAGCTTTAAGAACCATTGAGAAAAAAGGTCTTATCACAGTCCTGCGGGCCATTTCGAAACGCGGATAACGGCGAAATGGTGTTTCATTTTCTTTTTGATGCTCGAATGAAACACATCTAATCGTCTATGCTTCAGCCATCACCACTCTCTGGAAAATGATGGCATGAATATTTCGCACAAGAAAGTACGTAAGATTCTTTCATTACAGTCGAGCCTATCAGTACTCTTCGCAGTTCTTCTCTACACACTCGTGTCAGCATGGTTTTTTTCGCCTACAATAAAGGCGGTAGACGAGACAGATGGTTCCTTAATCCTTCTGTCGACCGATTGTAATGACCCAATGAGAGCCTCAATTTGTTCCTCGATTGATTCGGCACAATCCTCGATTCTTCTTATTATCTACACCCTAGCAGACAAAAAAATTATCACAAGCTTAAAACATGCGGCTGATCGGGGGGTTAATGTCGCAGTGATCTTTGACCCGGTAGCCTCTCCTGAAGCCACTTTTCTTTTGGGAGATAAAATTTCATCTTTTGGGCGAAGAGGAGCTGGGCTTATGCACCAAAAACTCCTTGTTATTGATGAAAGCATTGTCTGGGTAGGAAGCGCAAACATGACCGCCTCCTCTTTTCTCCAGTATGGAAACCTTATGGGCTGCGTTCGAAGCAAAGTGCTTGCCGAAAGGATTATCGAATACAGCAAAGCACTTCGCACAAAAAGTCAGTTCAAGCAGCCCCCTCTTCAGATTCGTTTGCCTTCACAAGAGTTTACCTTCTTTATTCATCCGTATCAAGCAAATGAATCGCTGAAGGCGCTGATAAACAAGATAGATGGCGCAAGTTCAAGAATTTTTGTTGCCATGTACACCTTCACTCATGAGGAGCTTCTTAGAGTACTCGTTAGTGCAAAAAAAAGAGGTGTTACTGTAAAGGTATTGTTTGACAAAGATTCTATTTTGCATACTAGTATAAAAGCCTATGTTCGGTGTAAGAGAGAAGGAATCATTTGCTCATTTCGGAAAAAAAGCGGACTGCTCCATTATAAGGCAGCAATCATTGATGACTGCTTGATATTTGGTTCTGCAAATTGGACCAAAGCGGCTTTTAAGGTTAATGACGATTGTCTTTTGTTTATCGAGCCGCTGAATAATCAGCAAAAATCTTGGGTAAATGCTTGGTGGAAGACACAGGAGATGGAGTTTTAAAAGTATGACAAAAGTAGCGCTTATTGGATTAGGGAAAATGGGAAGTGAGCTGCTCACGCTTCTTCCTGAATATGATATGGCGTGCTCACTCTGCTGCGTGCGAGGAGCTGCTCATAAGGGACCTTTTCCGATACTTACTTCAGTGCAAACTCTTAATCCTGACATGTTTGATCTAGCAATTGACTTTAGCTCGTCCCAAGGCCTTGTTGAGCGAATGACTTTTTTTGCACGATCGAAAAAACCTGTTGTCCTAGGCACCACAGGCTGGGATGCTGATCGTGAAAATGTTCTTTCCCTATTCAAAGAAAACAAGACGTCTATGGTGTGGGGAGCAAACTTTTCGTTAGGCATGTGGATTTTCCGCAGAGCGTTAAAAGCGCTTTCTAAAGAGCTCCGCCTTTTTCCAGAGTTTGATATAGGCCTCTTTGAAGCGCATCATCGCGCAAAAAAAGATGCCCCTTCCGGAACAATGATTGCCATTCAAGAAGATGTGTTAGCAGAGTTTCCTGAAAAGAAAGTAGTTCACTCATCTGAAGAAGGGGCTTTGCCAAAAGATGGTTTGGACGTGGCAACTTTACGTGTAGGATCTGTTCCAGGCTATCATATGGCCTGGATCGATGGTCCTGATGAATCCATCCAAATTTCCCATTCTGTACGAAACAGAAAAACATTTGCCCGCGGCGCCCTGGAAGCAGCAACCCTGCTGCTTAAAAATCCAGGAGTTTGGCATTTTCACGAGCTGATGCAACGAAAGGAGAAGTAGTATTTATGATGAGGCAAGGCTTATTTACAGCGCTTATTACCCCCTTCAAAAATGAGGGTTCTGAGCTCGATTTAGATGCGTTTCGGAAGCTTGTACAGCGACAAGTGGATGCAAAGGTAGAAGGCATTGTGCTTATGGGCACAACTGGCGAATCAGCTACTGTGACCTTGAATGAACGAAAGCAGCTGATCAAAGAGGCAAAAAAAATTACTCAAGGAAAAGTGTTGCTGATGGCAGGCTGCGGCACAAATGATACTCTATCTACCATTGAACAGGCAAAAATCTCTGAGGAAGCTGGTGCCGAAGCACTGCAGATTGTCACGCCGCCTTATAGCAAACCCTCTCAAGAAGGGCTATATCTGCATTTTAAAGCGATCCACGATTCGGTACAACTCCCCATTTTCATCTATAACATTCCAGGGAGAACATCTGTGAATATGGATGTAGCGACCATAAAGCGTTTATTTGCTTTAGAGCGAATGGCAGGCATAAAAGAGGCTTCTGGCAATATGCAGCAGCTCGTCGATGTTATTGAAACTCTTAAAGGCCGCCCTTGCACAATCCTTGCGGGCGATGATTCCCTTGCTCTTCCTGCTATTGCCCTTGGTGCTCATGGAGTCATGTCAGTGCTTGGGAATCTTCTGCCCAAAAAAATGAAAGCCCTTGTGGATGCTGCCTTGATGAATGATTTGCAAAAAGCTCGGTCTCTCCACTATGAATTAAAAAGCATCATGCAGGCATGCTTTGTTGAGACAAATCCTGTACCCATTAAATACATGCTCGGAAAGGTCCTTTCTCTAAACGATACGGTACGCCTGCCTTTAGCTCCTTTGACGGAAAAGAGCAGATCCCTTATAGATACAACGCTTTCCAAAAACGTGAATGATGACCTATGAAAAGAAACCCATTTTTTCTACAGCTTTCTCCCAACTACCTCTTTCGTGAACTAAAAAATCGTGTCGATAATTTTGCCCTGCTGAATCCTGAACGTTCATTAATCTCTCTTGGTGTCGGCGATACTACTGAACCCTTAGGTACAACTATTGCGGAAAGCCTTTCACAGGCAGCGTGCGACATGCGCGACCAAGAGCTTTATATGGGGTATGGCCCTGATCAAGGTCTTCTTCCTTTACGAGAAAAAATAGCCTCAGTTTTGTATCAGGATATAATTTCCCCTGATGAAGTATTTGTCTCAGATGGCGCCAAGTGTGATATTGCCCGGCTGCAGGTTTTGTTCGGCCAAGATGCGGTTGTTTACATTCAGGATCCCTCCTACCCTGCTTACGCTGATTCTTCTCGTCTTGCGCGCTCTATTGTGGGTAAAGAAGGACACAGACTCTCCTATTTATCTACTCTTCCAGAAAAAGATACTCTACCTCATCTCGAGGCAGCTCCTGAGGATGCTATTATATTTCTGTGTTCTCCTAATAACCCAACGGGCGTTGCGTTTCAAAGATCTGAACTTTCGTCGCTTGTGGATATTGCTCAGAGAAAGAACCAGCTTATTGTCTACGACGTTGCCTACAGAGCATTTATCCAAGGAGATCTGCCGCGTTCAATCTATGAGATTGAAGGGGCGAAGAAGTGTGCGATTGAAATAGGATCTTTTTCCAAGATGGCTGGTTTTAGTGGAATTCGTCTAGGATGGACTGTTGTGCCGAAAGATCTTACCTACTCAAATGGCATAACTATACACAGCGACTTTTTGCGTCTTGTCACCACAACATTCAATGGAGCCTCAATTCTTAGTCAACGAGGAGGCATCCAAGCCCTCAGTCCTGAGGGACTTGAAGAGATAGAGCGGCAGATACTTCTCTATCTAGAAAATGCAGGATCTTTAAAAGAAGCTCTTTTGAAGAAGAACTTTATTGTGTCTGGAGGCGAACATTCTCCTTATGTCTGGATCAAAACAGAACATACAAGCTCTTGGGATGCGTTCGATTATTTTCTTCAAGAGACAGGCATTATTGTAACTCCTGGTATCGGTTTTGGCCCAAGTGGAGAAGGACATGTTCGCATTAGTGGGTTTGGGCGGCCCTATCTTATTGAAAGCGCCATTAGGCGTATAGAGAGTTTGTAGGAGATAAAGATGTGTCTTCCTCTTAGAAGCCCTTACTCGCAGCGGCCGCATAATGCGATTGATTGGTTAATGGATTGTTCAAGCGCACAGCTTCGCAATGTCTGCCTGCTGGTTGGAGGCGCTTCGCTTGTTGCAACTCTTGTTTTTCGTTCTGCATTTTGGGCTGTGCCTGGATGTGTAGCTGCAGGTTTTTTTTTCGGGCATCTTGCAAAAAAACAATTTGCACCTTACAATTATGCGAGAAATTTTTTATACCAGGCCTACTCTTTTGATAATGCACATAAAAAGGTGCGTTGGGTAGTTCTGGCGGTGGTTTTTGTAACTTCCTTGATATTTCCACTGATTGCAGCTGCTGGTGCATTTGCCTGTGGAACCCTTTGTGGGGCTTTGTATAATGAGTAGCCTTCAGTGGGGCTTTGTTTAACTTAAGGTAGAACTATGGGAATTTTAGAAATTGCCCTGATGCTCTTTATCATAGCGAATCCTATCGGTGGGATTCCTATCTTTGTTGCCCTTGTAAAAGACTTTGACTTTCAGCGGCAAAAAGTCATTCTGTTCAGGGAGGCTTTTTTTTCCTTAATCCTAGCGTACTTTTTTCTGTTTTTAGGAGAGCCATTTTTACGAGTCATTCATATTGAGGATTTTGCCATCCGCTTAAGCGGCGGTGTGATTGTCTTTCTGATCTCGATTCAGATGATCTTTCCCTCCCATGCAGAAGGTAAGTCGAGTAAAAGTCTACCTCAAGAACCTTTTATGGTTCCAATAGCCACGCCTTTGATCTCAGGTGCGGGCGTATTTGCTTCGATAATCATCGCTGCAAAGCAAGCGCCAATTGGCAATGTTGCCTTAGCAATACTTATCGCATGGATTCCTGTCTTCTTCTTTGTGGTTGCCTCTGCATTTTTCCAGAAAATATTGGGAAAACGCGGACTTATCGCGATGGAACAGCTGATGGGTATGTTCTTGATGATGATCTCTCTTGAGCTCTTTTTAAAGGGTGCTCATATGTTTATGGCTCGTGTACACGGAGTGTAAAATAACGTATGTCTCTATTAACGCTTTGCTTAACGTTCTTTTTGATTATCAACCCTCTTGGGAACCTGAAAGTTTTCCTTTCTGTGTTCGAGGGAATGAAACCGCAGAGACAATCCTTCGTGATTGCTCGAGAGATGCTCATTGCGCTTGCCGCAATGTTCCTTTTCACCTTTTTTGGGGAGAGAATCACTTCCATTTTTAGCTTGGAGACAACTACAGTCTTTATTACTTCTGGGATTATTCTGTTTCTGGTTGCAATCAAGATCCTTTTTCCTCCCAAAGAAGAGCACCTCCCGCGTATCCATGGTGAAGAGCCATTTTTGATACCCATCGCGATCCCAGTGGTTGCAAGCCCTGCGCTTCTTGCAACAATCATGCTCTTTTCAAATACAGAACCTCTGGTTTTGCCGATGATTATAGGGATTCTTGTTGCCTGGTTTATAAGTGCACTTATTTTCCTTGGTTCACGAAAAATCCTGCGCATACTCGGCCCTAATGGACTCCTTGCTATTGAACGGCTCATGGGAATGGTACTTGTGCTCCTGTCTGTGCAAAGATTCATGGATGGAATTCTTCTTTTCATGTCCCAGCAAAAGTGATTTATGACCCATCATCTCGTTTTAAAACTTGCGTATGATGGGTCTTCTTATTTTGGCTGGCAAAAAACGAAAGAGGGTCCAAGCATTGAATCTACCCTCCTGCAACCCTTAGAGATAATTTTTCAAGAAAAGCTTGATTTGAGCGCTGCTTCAAGAACTGATCGAGGCGTGCATGCTAATGGGCAAGTGGTGGATTTCTTCTGCTCGCACGTTCCTAAAGACCTCTCTCAACTCGAAGTAAGTTTAAATCAGCTTTTGCCCCCAGATATTAGATGTCTATCCCTCTTTCCTGCTCCCAAAGATGATTTTCATTCCACCCTTTCTGCCTCAGGCAAAACATATAAGTACTATGTAACAACAGCCAAAGTGCAAAAACCTGCCTTTCGGCATACCCATTGGCATGTCTACAACCCTCTTAATATTCCTCTCATGAAAGAAGCTTCGACTATTTTCCTAGGCACACATGATTTTCGAGGGTTTTGCAATGCTCATAAAGATTTAACAGATGAGACTGTTCGCACAGTTTATTCACTTAATATAACCCAAGCAGAGTCCGAGCTTATCTTTGAAATTTTTGGGAATAGCTTTCTCTACAAAATGGTTCGCAATATTGTAGGGACCATTATATCTATCGGAAGCGGCAAGCTTGATCTTGCAGCAATCGATCGTACATTCCGCTCAAGAAAGCGCTCTCTTGCGGGAGTGACCGCTCCTGCTCATGGATTAACCCTATGGGAAGTAAACTACGTCCTCTCTTGAATAGTAAGAAAGCACTCCAGGAATCAAATGTTTGAGTTCTTCATTAGGCGGTAACATAATAGCATCTGAGTGTAATTGCGTGGCTTTTTCGATTGAACGCGCGACACCATACCCATTGGCATAGCAATAAGCAAGATTATGCATGCATGCAGGTTCATGAAGCTGCATTGCTCCCATCGTAAACAATCGTGCGGCTTGCGCAAGCAAGTTCTGCTTCTCTTTGAAGCTTAATTTTTCCCTGCCCTGGTCCTTTAAGTACAAAAGCCCAAGGACATTTATACCTGGTGCATATGGAGGAAATGCTGTTACTGAATCGAAGTACAACTGCTTTGCCATAATCAAAGAGGGTAAACTCCTTCCGGAATATTGGTAGTAATATCCAAGATTACACTTTGCAGGAACATAACCCCCCATGATTGCGCTGGCAAACAGTGTACAAGAATATTTAGGATGTATCTCCACAGGATGTATGAAACACCAGCGGCCAAGATCATTGCATGATTCAGCATCACCCTCTTTTGCTCTTTCAACAGATATTTTCAATGGCGGCGGGAGTCTTTTCAGCTGGTCTATCTTCTCTAAAACCTTTTCAACTTGTTCTTTGGTGACTGTAAGGAAACTTGAGTAGTCTGACAATGACACACTATCTGGTTCGATGGACCTTTCCTTGCAGGGCCGTTTGGCAGGCGGTTCTTCTGCAGTTTCTTGGAGAGCTAAGATTTCCGAAACTTGATCGTCCAAGG
>PMZB01000066.1 GCA_003170575.1 Chlamydiia bacterium
TGGATACAGGCACAAGACAATAGGGCCTAATTGAAAGGCAGTGATGTGTTCGTTGCTTGCAGATGAGGCTTTAAAACCAAGATCCTCATAAAATTTTCTCGCCCGCCCGATCTCATCAACTCCCAATGTAATAACATTCACTCTTGGTTCCATAAAAACCTCCTTGTTTTAAGCGATAAGAAGTGGCCTGCGATGAGGATTAGCTGCGTGGAGAAGTTGGGCATACTTCTCAAGAGATGGTCTTGCTAGCGCTCTTTCGTACCTCGCGTAGGCATTGGGAGACTTCGATTTTAATCGTTTCGCAACATCCCGAATGGTTGAGCCACTCATAAGCCTCTGTCTTTTCAAGCCAAGTGCAAACAGGAGCTTGTCATCAGATGCGCTCAGGCCGATCACACCATTCTCATACAGGCAAACCGAAAGCTTGAACCCTTTACCCAAAAGGTTAGGGTAAGAGTCTTTCAAAAGCTCCATTACTGCGTCCTTAATCATCTCGAGAGCTTCTGACCTTGTTTTCGCCTGGGTCATCACATCAAGGAATGAGACATCGACAAGCCACCATGAACTGGCAGAGTCTTTCCATACCTTGCCTTCAAGTTCCATCGGTTTCATGTTCTGTCCCCTCCTTAATACGTGGGCGATTTCTTGCTGTTCGCAATATTTTCTTGGCAAGGATTTCGTTGACATCATTGTGCCGGGGTACCGGTTCAACGTCATCTCCATTGGTCCAAATTTCGTGGTTCCCACCTTCACGCTTCAGCCACCATCCCAAAAGCCGCAGCGCACGCTCCAAGTCCCGTTTCTTCATTGTACACTTTTCCGTGAACAAAATTCAAGAACCTTTATCCTCAGGACTCTGATTGTAGCGATCTGCAGTAAATGTAATCAATGACGTTAACTCCGTTTTCTAGTAGAGCGTTCCAGCTTTTCCCTTACATGATTTGGCCAGATTTTAGCAGCTATTGTTTTTAACAAAACAATCGCCACACATGTATATAGGCATTGTTTTGTTAAAGACAAGAGATGCCAAAAGATGGCTAAAGTATGTAAAGGAAATGCTGGAACGCTCTACTAGTATACCTTGAATGCTGTTCCAGAACCGTGATAGACTCTAACGTCTAGTTCAAACCCGGGTCTCGTTATGAAATATAAATTTCTTGGAAAAACAGGAGTTCAGGTCTCTTCATTATGCATGGGGACCATGACTTTTGGAAAAGAAGTGCATCGATGAAACAGATGAAAATGTCTCCTAACCAGATTGTTCCGGCTATCAAACCCTTTTCAAGGTCTGCCAAGGTGAAGGGTTCTCTCATGATCTTGGCATCAGCATTATGTTTTGGTTCTTATGGCCTTTGGTCCCGACTGCTTGGAAGAGAATTTGGTGTTTTTTACCAAGGATGGGTTCGCAGTGGCATTATTCTTGCAATGCTCTTGCCAATTGCTATTGTAGGCAAGCATTTTCAATCCATTAAGCGACAAGATCTGAGATGGTTTTCGATCACAATGGTTTTTACAGTTTTTACGCAGACGCCGCTTTATTTTGCATTTAATCATCTCCCCCTAGGCACAGCTACCTTCATTTTTTACGGATTGTTTCTGCTCACTTCCTACTTGGTTGGCTGGCTCTTTTTATCCGAAAAAATCTCAATTCTAAAAATGGTCTCCGCCTTTCTTGCATTTGCAGGATTGTTGTTGACTTTTGGGGTATCCGTGAATGGTTTTTCGATCGGCGCTATGCTTCTCTCAGCTTTAAGTGGGATTGCAAGCGGCGGAGAAGTGGCCACGAGCAAGAAGATAACTGACAAATATTCTTCACTACAAGTAACCACCTATTCATGGATTCTTATACTGATAACACACCTCCCACTCTCAATACTAATGGGCGAAAATCAACTAATTCCTGAGTTTAGTTTGGAATGGTTCTCGATGTTAGGCTATGCCGCTTCAGGCCTCCTTGGGTTTTGGCTTGTCATTGAAGGCTTTAGACATGTTGATGCCAGTATTGGCGGGCTGTTAGGCCTTTTCGAAATCCTTTTTAGCACTCTTTTCGGTGTACTCATCTTTAATGATCACCTAACCATTTCTGTCATCATAGGCGGAATGATCATCGTAATTGCAGCGCTCTTGCCTGATGTGTATGCAATGAAACATTCAAGGGTAAAACCGATTCCTTTGCCTCCATCTTTATGAAATAGGCCATTTACTCACAAAAATATCCGATCTTGGTGTCTTTCAGAAATTATGGGAAATTGCTGGTTTTCAGGTTTTAAGATAAATTGGATGAGCCGCAATGCATTGTCGGAACTTTTCTGCGCCCTTTTCTGCCATATACAGAAAACCCGAGTTGTAATCTCGAAAATCTTCTTCGTGTGCTTTTTCAGCTATTTTAGCATCAGTATCTGAATTAGACACCATACCTAGTTTAGAAACTGTAGCCAGCTCACAACCACTAAAACAACCATAAATCCGATTTCCAACATTAAATTTTTGTGCAAATTCCATTACTATTTGCAAAAGGACCTTGGCAACTTTT
>PMZB01000265.1 GCA_003170575.1 Chlamydiia bacterium
CTGTAGATATTATACCCTCAACAAGCGCCCCACAAATTCTCCCGGAGGCAAATTCCTCTCAGAGAGTGAGCAATGAAGATGCTATCCCGAGAGCGAAAGTTGAGTCGAATATCATCTCTAACCTAAAACCAGAGAAGCTTTTAGAAAAGGCCCACTCTAAGAAAATGACCGCAAGTTTTTTTAAAAGACAAATTAAAAAAGGCCTTAAAATTCCAAGATTCTGTGTTAATGTTTTTCTCTCACTAACCAAAATCATCAAATCAGCTCTTTCTCTTGTCGACTATTTTCAAACCATCCCAAAGAATGTCTTTTTTCTCATTAAAACAACGAAGCTTACAAAACTTATAACTGCTCCTCTTTCGATTATTAAATTTTCTGACAGTGTTCAGAAGCTGACGAAGGAAAAGACAATAGGGGGAAAAATAAGAGCTGGCGCTAAAGTGATACGTAGTGCTGACGGAGTTGTGGGGAATGCGGTCATTCTTATAGATTTTCTCCTCAAATTAAAAGCGATCGCTGATTGGGTAGGATGCTGGATCCCTTACTATGATTTGATTGGTAATGCAATCACTTTATTAACTATAGGTTGTTATATTGATGGGATGTTTCCTGTCTACAGTATGAGCAAGGAGATTCGTCAAGAGGTAGCTGAAATTCAGGACTGCACAAATGAGAAAGAAAAAGTCCATATGTTCCTTCATTTTCTCGATCGGCTAGAGAAGATGGGGATTTCCAGGCTTGGTAGAAAGCTTTCGATTGCAAAAGAGGCTAATTTTGATAAACGAATTGGATCTCTTCGGGCCTCTCTTTCGCCACTTGACCATCACAGTAAAAGCCTCACCGAGACTCAGCTAGGGGAAAGAAAAGCAGTCTTGTTGGAGGCGTCACAATTTGCTGANNTGCAGAAACGGAATCTAGTTTTAAATTAGCTTTTATAGCTATGAAAATAATTTACAAAGCAGCCGGAATTTTCGCATCTTTTATGTTTCCTCCACTTGCCGAGTTGATTGTTCTTTTGCTTTTAGTAACCCTCAAGCCTCTTATGCAATTAAGTCATTATCTGCTCGTTCGTCCAAATCCATTTGATCCTGCATCCAGAAGTCCATTGGAAAAAATGGTGGACAGAGTTGGGGAAGTGATGTCTTCAGCAATAAACGGGATGCGGTATCATGACAGAGATGCCTTGCCTCAAGCTTTGCTTGCGTAGATGTAACAGTTCACATACCCTTCCTTCGTTGGGGTATGTGATCGATTAGGCGTGAAATCTCAATTTCATTTTGGTATCACCTTTGCTCTTCGGGGGGGTATGAATCAAGAGACAACAATATCTACTTCCTCTCTTTCAGGTGCGGCGTTTGATTCGCTTCCTATTCCTAAGAGGATCTCCGGGAATTTTGGTGTTGGAGCAAGATCCTTCCGATTAAATAATTTAAGAGTCGTCTGATTTGTTGCCAGAAATAAAACAAATATAATATAATTTTTCTCTTAGGGATCGAACGGGAATGAGTTTTCCTTCTAGAACTGTAAAAGGTGTTTCTGTGCGGTCTCGTAGATTTTGGGGGTAAAAAATGGTAAGAGAAATCGCTCCTGTTGGTGCATTAGATGTTCCTCGGGATGTTCCACGGGATGTTCCAGGGGTTGACTCTACATCACAAACTCGTCCCTCAAAGCATATAAAACATATTAAGTCTGCTTTAGATTGCTCTGCAACTACCTTAAAAGTAGTGGCTTCAGTTGGAGCTCTTTTTAAGGATCTAGCACAAGGCGTAGAGCTTGGCTTCAAGTGTGCCAAAATTCCAAACGTTCTTCTCTTTCCATATAATATTAGGGACTTGATAGTTAATGTAAAAAAGATTGTGAGCAGGAGTGGAGTATTTTACGATAAAGTGAAGGCCGGGCTCGAATCTATAATTAACCTTGATGAATCAGTTGCTGCAGTAGCGGCTGCATTCAAAATCTTTATAACGGCAAAAATTATCTCTAATACGGTTGGATGTTGGATTCCTTATTTTAATATGGTCGATGTTTTTGTAGATCCAGTTGACATTGGGTTAAAAGGTGGGTCTGTTTTCAATCTTTATAAGCTCAGGCGTGACCTCAATAGTTTGATCGGTGCTGCAGAAGCTTCAAGTTCTTCTGACAAAGCCTTGAAGTGGGATGCTGTTCTTGCGCGGGTTCAAGAGGAAGATGGGGAAGGATTTCGAACCAAGCTGCTATCAATCTCGAAGAAAGCTGATGTAGTGTCACGCGTTGCGACGTTGCGCGCCGCGCTTCAAGCTGTTGGTGATACCACAAAAGCAGTACAAGATAGCTCGAAGCTTATGGAAATGCTTGCTCCTCGTGTTACCAAGCAATATGGATTTGAACTAGCAGAGCTTGTGAATAAAGTAATTGCATGTGTAGGGGACGTCTTTGTTGTGTTTACCCCGTTCTTTATGGTAGGAGCTGCTATCTTGGTAAGTACTGCTGCTATATCGCTTGTCTTGATGGCTGGACGTGCAATGCTCATTCACAAAAATCCCTTTGATGAATACTCACGGTCTCGAGCAGAAGCGCTTCCTGATTTCCTTATTCCATCTCGAAAAGAAGTGCTCAGCCTGCGCAAGCAGATGCAGGAGCTTTCTGCAAAAAAAGAAGAGAATCTGCATCAAATACAAGAACAAGAAGATCAGATACGGATACGGAATTTACAAGAACAAGAAGCTGAGATGCGAAATTTAGAGGAGCAGAAATCTAAGCAAAAAGAAAAGGTACGGGTGCAAGGGCCCTCTATTGCTGAGCGAATAAAAACTGGACCAAGAGTTCGTCGACAGGTCAAACGATTTGAGCCTGTTTGGTAACAAGAAGAGCAACAACCTCCACGAGCTCCTTTGCTTGCCAGACGGTTTGTTCGCCCGTTGAAAAGCGGGCGGGCTTTTTTACTTACAATGAAATTATTTAATCAATTTGTTGCCGAAAATAATAAAAATATAATATAATGGTCCTCTTGGATTTAGGAGGTTTAAAAAAATGGTAGAAGAAGTAACTCCTGTTGGCG
>PMZB01000276.1 GCA_003170575.1 Chlamydiia bacterium
GGCTGATAGGCAATTCCTTTTGATTTAATAATTCCAGTAGATTTTTTATAACCTTGTGCTTGGTAAAAAGGGATAGCATAAAGTGAAGAACGGATTTTCATTTTTGAAAAGCCCTGTTTGCGGACTAATTGTTCCATTTTTTTAAGTAAAGCTTTTGCAATACCTTGCCGATGAAACGCTTTATCAACAAAAAGGGAACAGATCTGTCCATCCTTCATGGCAACAACGCCAACAATTTTCTCCTTTTCTTCAGCAACAAAAATGTGGCCGACTTTTGCTCGGTTAATCAATGCTTCTTTGGACTGAAATCGTTCAAATTCCTTGATCCCTTCAGGCCTACAAGAAGGCGCAACATATTCATAAAAAGATACAAGAATTAGGTCCCGCACCATCTGCGCATCTTGTTCTTTAAATCTTCTGATTTCCATAAAGTTTAGTACGACTTCGCAAAGATTGCGTCAAGCGTTGCGGGGCGTCCAGTAATGACGCACTTGCCTTCAGTTCCCGATTGATCAAAAGGAAGGCAGCGGATAGTTACTTTGAGCTCTTTGAGAAGATCCTCTGTAGCCGTATCTCCACACCATTTAGCACGAACAAATCCACCATGAATCTCAGGTTTTTCTTCGCATTCCGGAGTGAAGAACGCCTTCATTTGCTCAAAGGTTGTGATGTCGGTATGGATATGCTGATTTCTAAACTGCAGTGCTTTTTGGAACATCCGCTCTTGGAGGTCTGCAAGAAGAGAAGGAGTCTTGGATGCAATACCACCAAGCGGGATGACAGTTTTCTCAAGGGAGTCGCGAAGAGAGGCGACACACGTCGACGCGTCTACTTCTCGCGCGCCAATCTCAATGCGAATAGGAACGCCTTTTTTTATCCATGCCCAGTTTTTCTCTCCGGCCCGCCCTTCTTTATCATCGACATGTACGCGTACGGGTTTGC
Source organism: Chlamydiia bacterium (assembly GCA_003170575.1). Taxonomy (GTDB): domain Bacteria; phylum Chlamydiota; class Chlamydiia; order Chlamydiales; family FEN-1388; genus FEN-1388. The sequence continues at coordinate 943 of PMZB01000276.1, forward strand.
CATCAAAAACTTCTTGCTGAAGAGCTTTTTCAAGTTTTCGTGCGGCGGCGAGCACCTCTTCGCGCCGTTCTTCTTTTGTAAGAACTGGAATGATGACCACATGATAAGGAGCCACTTTGGGAGGAAGGCACAGCCCATTGTCATCAGAGTGAGCCATGATCATAGCCCCGATAAGTCGTGTCGTTACGCCCCAGGATGTTGTGTAAGCATACTCAGTTCCACCTTGCGGAGTATTGAATCGAATGGAAAACGCTTTGGCAAAATTCTGTCCAAGATAGTGGGAGGTACCGCACTGAATCGCTTTTCTGTCCTGTGTCATGCACTCAAATGTCATTGTATCAACTGCCCCCGGGAACCTTTCTCCAGGGGATTTGCTCCCGAGAATTACTGGGATTGCAAGCATCTCTTCGGTAAGCTTTCTATACTCCTCGAGCATAAGCTTCGCTTCTTTCCAGGCTTCTTCTTCTGTGGCATGGGCTGTATGCCCTTCTTGCCAGAGAAATTCAGACGTTCTGATAAATATACGCGGGCGCATTTCCCAACGCACAACGTTTGCCCATTGGTTGATAAGAAGCGGAAGATCGCGCCATGAGCTAATCCATCGGGAAAAAGCCTCCCCAATAACTGCCTCGGAGGTAGGACGGATCACAAGCGGTTCTTCAAGCTCTGCAGCAGGCACAAGCTTTTTATCTTTTACTTCAAGCCTGACGTGCGTGACAACAGCGCATTCTTTGGCAAACCCTTCTACATGAGATGCTTCTTTCTGCAGAAAACTTAAAGGGACAAACAATGGGAAATAGGCATTTTGGTGCCCTGTAGCTTTGATGCGGCTGTCCAGTTGATCCCTAATAAATTCCCAGATGGCCCAGCCCCAAGGTTTAATCACCATGCACCCGCGCACAGGCGAATTTTCCGCCATATCTGCAGCCTTAATCACCTGCTGGTACCACTCAGCATAATCTTCTTCGCGTGTTGGATTGATAGCACACTTTTCAGCCATAAAGATACTCCAAGATTTTGTGTCAAGAAGCATATCAAAAGCAGGAACGAGTAAGCCAGCTTTTATTTACCCGAGTTTAACGATGGGGTGACGAATAAATGAATGCAAATTGTTGAGTATGTTCAACTTGTAGTGACGAGTCTAGACTTTGATCAGTCAGATTCGTCACTACAAGTTGAAAAGACTCAACAAGGTGCATTCAGAATTCGTCACTACATCGTTAAACTTGGGTTTAGCTCTTCTTTGGCAACTTCTTGGGCACCAGCGGATGTTGTAAAGGAGAAACGATACCGTTGTTCTGTTTAGGTTTTACCGCAGAAAACTCAATTTTAAGCCATTGGTCATCATTGTAAAAAAGCATCATAATTGCGTGCACAAAACTTCTCAGCTGTTCTGTGGACATAGTTGCAAGGTATGTATGCGGTTCAAAGTCACTATCCAGTAAGAAATAGCCAGCGCAAACGGAAAGAACTTTCTGGATATCTTGATCATTAAATTGAAGAGCTTTCAATCGCTTGATAAGAGGAATCCTCTCCTCAATTATGCTTGCTACCTCTAAAACATGGCTTGCTGTAAGGATACATGTCGGCATAAGTGCACAAGATGCCGTCGACTCATCTTCCAGTGCCCGTCTCGCCTCATCAGAAAGACTCTTTACTACCCGTTCTACTTGAAAAGGTGTACCACATGAACTAAGTACGAGCTGCTCGCTTAATCGTTGATAACACTGCTCAGAAACCTTTTTTCGACACTCAGCTTCTGCTTGTTCATACAAAGAATGTGGCTGTACAGCTTTTAGCTTATCCTGAACTTCGGGGGAAGAAACCCATTGTGTAAATTTTTTTGGAAAACAAAAGTACGTATCATGAGGAAGAGCCTGAATCCAGTCATCTTCAAGGCGGCCAGAAAATTCAGAGCGCAGAAATGCCTTCCAATCAAACCACTCCACCGTATCTTTGTAAAAGGTATGAAAAAATTGAAATTTCAGTTGTAAGATGTGCGGATCGTCTTCATAACAACTTTCAGAAAGGAAAAAATCTAAATCTTCTTCTAGCTCAAAAGTGCGAAACTGCTCTAAAACCAATGCTTGACGTGCACGGTAGAATGGCTCCCTTCCAACACAAAGAGGTTTCTTGGATAGTCGAAGGCTTTCATCTAGAATTTTCTGAACATGTTCCAGCGCTCTTTTTACTACCTGTTCAATTTCAGAACTCACTTCCTGCTCATCTTTTCCTTCTTTATAT
>PMZB01000148.1 GCA_003170575.1 Chlamydiia bacterium
AGAAACAGGATTTAGAGTGAAAAAGCAAGGACTTTTTTTATGAGCACACCATCTATACCGGTAGCGCATCCTCAGGTTCAGCCGCGAACAGCCACTCCTCAAACAAAATCAGAAGTACAAGAACTCACAGAGAAAGTTAATGATGTGTTCAGGATTCTTTCACAAGAAAGCATCTCTGAATCTACTCTTTCCCACATACATGAGCCGCACCCAGGATGGAAACAAAGTTTTCTGAACGCGTACAGGGCAGATAATCTGGTTGAATGTGCAAAGCTCCTAGAAGAAGTTATAGATGCCTGTGTGGAGGCAGCCAAAAGGTTATCAATGAGTAATAAAACTCTTGCAAAAGATGTGTTTATCAAAACTCTTGCAAACCTAGGGAAAAATGAAAAGACGATGATGGTCTGTAACTCTTTATCAAAAAAGGTTCAAGCAAGTACTTTAGGCCCGCTAAGTAAATCAGCTCTTGCAATTGCTCCAACGATTGCGCTCGGAACCTATAGACTTGTAAGTAAAGGTATTGGAACAGGTGTTGCCTCGTTCAGCACAGCAGCCATGAAGATAGGGGGAGCTTTTTCCAATATTCCAATCATTGTACAGAGTGCACAGCTCTTACCTCTCATTAATGATGTTGTATCCAAAAATCCTTGGCCAGCTTTAGCAGGAGGCGCTGCAGCATTAGGAACACTTGCGGCCATGTATGGGCCAGTGCAGATCTTTTCATCAACGCTTCTCGGGCAAGAAACTCCTCTTCAGACTACCTTGATGGTTGCTGCATCAGCTATGGAATTAGTACGAACAAGCCAATGGTTTCTCAGAAAAGGAATGTTGGCTTTGGGACAAAAAACTCTCTCAGATCAAGCATTTACTCAAGTAGTCATTGGTAACAAACAAATGCTTGTGGAGACCCAAAATATTCCAGTGAAACAAAGAACCAAGGCCCTCAGTCGTTTAAGCATACTTATGGAAGGGAGCAAAGCTCCAAAATCGATGGGCATGAAAAGAACAGTGAAGAAGAAAACGGGTAAATAAAACGCTTATGATCTTTTGGCACACACTTTCGCCTGCTCAGCTATTTGAAAAGCTCCAATCCTCTCACTATGGAATAAGCGAGCATGAGGCAGAAAAGCGAAGAAAAAACTACGGCCTGAATGAGCTTCCTCAAAAGAGGCCTCCAGCATGGTATGAACAATTTTTTTCGCAACTTCGCTCGCCTCTTATCTATATTCTGTCAGCTGCTGCGCTTGTCAAACTTGGTTTAAGAGAATTTCATGGCTTTGCAGCCATCCTGTTTGTGATTCTTTTCAATGCACTCTTAGGCTTTCTTCAAGAGAGAAAAGCAGATCTATCCATAAGAGCGCTCAAAAAATTATCAGCACAAAAAATACATGGAGTGAGAGGCTTCCCAAAAGAGATTGAGGCGCTTACACTTGTGCCTGGAGACATTTTTTATGTTGAATCCGGCACAAAAATTCCTGCAGATGCACGCCTTATTGAAGCTCACAACCTTTCTGTAGACGAATCATCGCTTACTGGAGAGTCGATCCCTGTACTTAAAAATCCTGCGACTTTACCGGAAAAAACGCCTTTGCAAGATCAATCGAACATGATTTTTGCAGGAACTATCGTAACCTCTGGACGCGGGACAGCGATTGTGGTCGCAACTGGAACGGCAACTCAGCTTGGCCAAATAGCACTGCTTGCGGAACAAGCGGAGCCCCCTTCTTCCCCCTTAAAGGAAAAGCTCGAGGCTTTTGGAAAAAAGATAAGCATAGCCACCCTTTCTCTTATGCTCCTTATTATCATTGTAGGAGTATTCCAAGGGTTTTCTCTTCCCAACCTTATCATGACATGTGTGAGTTTAACTGTATCCGCAATCCCAGAAGGCCTTCCCATTGCAGTCACAGTGGCCTTGTCCTTCGGCCTCCTACAAATGGCAAAAAAGAATGCTATAGTCAGAAAACTGCCAACAATAGAAACGCTTGGCTGTACCACAGTTATCTGTACAGATAAAACTGGCACTCTGACCAAAAATGAAATGGTTGTGGATCGGATTTTTGTTGGCTATGAAGAAACACTCATGCAAAAAAGCCCCTCTCTTTTGCTTGTTGCAAAAACCGCTTACTATTGCTCAGAAGTACGTGAAAACAAAGATGGCACCTATTTAGGAGACCCAGTTGATATTGCCCTAAAAAAATTTGGAGGTTCGATTTCAGGATTTGATACATCGCTTACATCCGAGCTTATCCTTCCCTTTGAATCAGAACTGCGCATGATGGCATGTACGGTATATGAAAACGGAGAAAGCACCACGTATTGGAAAGGTTGTTTTGAAACGATCGCTGCACACTGTTCCACAATGTGGACGAATGGCGAAACAGTCCCTTTCACACGGGAGAAGGGAGAATTAATCGTTTCTTCTATGGCCAAAGAGGGGTATAGAGTGATTGCCCTTGCCGCAAAAAAAGGAAAATCGAATAACCCGCTTATTGAAGACAATCTTACCCTGATTGGTATTTTGGGATTATATGACCCACCGCGCCGTGAAGCACAAGATTCTGTTGCAGCATCAGTGAGAGCAGGAATTAAAGTCATCATGGTTACAGGCGATCATCCTGAAACTGCCCTTGCGATAGGCCGTCAAATAGGTCTTTCTACACAAGGTGTGCTGACCGGAGAGCAGATCGATGACATCTCTGACGAGGAGCTCACCTCTGCCATGGACACAATCTCTGTGTTTGCGCGCGTCACGCCTCACCACAAATGGCGAATTGTAAAGCTTCTTCAGGACAAGGGAGAAGTTGTTGCAATGACAGGCGACGGAGTCAATGATGCACCAGCACTGCAGCAGGCTGATATTGGGGTCGCACTTGGCACAGGAACGGATGTTGCAAGAGAAGCTTCCTCGATGGTAATTCTGGATAACAATTTTGCCACCATTGTTGAAGCTATCAAGCAAGGCCGCGTCATATTTCGGAGCTTGCAAAAGATGGCCACTTACCTTCTGACAACATGCTTAGGTGGCGTTTTGACCATCGCCGGATCAGTTCTTTTAGGGATCCCCTTGCCGCTACTGCCCCTCCAGCTTCTATGGATCAACCTTGTTACAGATGGGACCACAACCGTGCCGCTCGCCTTAGAAGGGGGGCATGGTGATATTTTGGCTCTCCCTCCTCGCTCCCGCTCTTCCCCTTTTATTTCCTCCACCATGATCGTGCGAGCCATTACTACCTCAGTTCTGATGATGATAGGGACTATCGCTCTGTTTCTTTGGGATCTTCAATCCCTTTCCCTGCTCCATGCGCGAACAATGGCTTTTACAACCCTCGCTTTCTACCAAATCTTCAATGCGCTCAATTCCCGCTCTGTGCGCCGCTCCCTGTTTTTTTCCTATTCTAAAAATGGATCAATTCTCCACAGAATTCCTTTCTTGCAAAACAGGTTGCTACTCATAACTCTTTGTGTCTGCTTTCTGCTGCAAATTGCTGCTGTGGAGGCAAAGCTCCTACAGCCCATCCTTGAGACCACAGCTCTTTCTTTCAAAGACTGGAGCTCTGTTTTAGGAGTATCCTCGACAGTTATCCTGATTGTTGAAGTCCATAAATGGTGGATGGTTAAACTCCAAACAACTCACTCAGTTTGAAAGTAAAATGATACCCACCATACCAAGCATACCCAGAGAGCTTGGAGAAACAAATACTCTTGAATAC
>PMZB01000150.1 GCA_003170575.1 Chlamydiia bacterium
GATTTTTTCTTATCCCCAAGAGCAAATAGATAAATGGAGGGACGGATGACAAAATTAGGTGGAGTTCAAGGACCGATTGATCTGCCAAAATTTGAAGCAAATGGAATAAAGGCCGCTATTGATACCTATATTACAAGTGAAAAGAACCAACATACAGAAGAAGGGAAGAAAAAGGCCCTCGAGACAATCCTAAATACATTAGAAGCATCAGGCATACATAAAAATAAATTACTCGCTCAAAAAACGATTGATACTGTGTTAGAGCGCCTGGGGCATCCGAAGAACGAAACGCAAGCAGAAGCAATCGCCCTACTTGGATCAGCACTCAGTCAAGTAATCCCTGACACTATTACACAGGAGATGAGACGCAACTTCGAGTCTGTTCTCAGATGGAGGGAAGGAGATATATTGCCCGCTAAAATTCTTGCAGAGCAAATCTTTTCAAAGAAGGTCGTACCTAAGGAAGCAAAGATTGCTCAAAAGGAGCGAGTATCTAGTTTGGGGGCAGCGATTGTGGGAAAACTAGCTTCTGCCAAACAAACGATTGCTAAAGCAATCACCCCCCGATCAACCAAGGTAGAAAAATCTTCTGAAGAAGCGGGAACACCTGAAACCAAAGTAAAAAAATCCACAAGCGCTATGAGTAAGATTGCCAGAAAACTTGGCCTTGGCGGAGTAAGAGGTGAGCAAAAACCAGTTGTGGTAGAGCCAAAATGGGCCTCGAAGGAGGCTCCCAAGACAGCTGCTGATCTGGTTATGAAGTTTAATTGCCTTTTTTTAAAAATTAAGCAAGAACAACAAGAGCTACTGAGAACTGAGCTAAAAGCTAATAGTCCTCTAAGAAAAGCATTAAGCGAAAATCCTGGGCTTTTGGAAGCAGCCCTTGCAACTACCACTCGGGCTCTTGAGGCGACAGGGAAGGGCCCCATTAGCCTCCAAAGAGAAATGCTTAATATCCTTCTAGACATAAGCGACAATAATCGACAGTTAAAGATTGACCCAAATATCCTACAAAGAGCACGGAATGCGCTCTCAGCCTAAGCAAAAGAGTTAGCAGCATTTCTGTAGAAAAGAACCTTCTTGAAACTGTATAAAGAAGTCCTAGAGTTCGTATAAATCATGTAGAAAACCGCCCATGAGCCGTCACATCCTTTTTCTTCTTGGTGTAGCTTTTCTTGTGTTGTTGCTTCCAGAGAGCTATAGCAGCTATTGTACAAACATTGGCACATCTGTTTTTTCAACACTTTTTGCTTCTTCGTCTTCCTCAGCAACTCATATGCCGCAAAATGAAGAGTGGACAGAATGGAAAAAAAATAGTGAAGAAGAGCTGCATGAGGTTATCGACTATAGTGCGCGTGCACTCAAGGAAAAATATGCCTCAATTGTGGCCGAAGTAACACTGCGGACTACAACTCCATGGACAGGCGTTCTCTGGGTGGACAAGGGCTCGAAAACACCAGACCTTCCCTTCCCGATTCGCCGCAATGCTCCGGTGCTTGTAGGAAGCACCCTTGTGGGAATTGTCGATTTTGTTGGGTCTTATTCAAGCCGCGTTCGTTTGCTCTCAGACCCAGCCCTTCATCCAGCTGTTCGGGTTGTCCGTGGAGGGTATAGAGATCGGCAAGCCATTTTCATGGCGCAAGAACTTGAACTCATGCTGCACAAAAAGCCCTCTCTTATGCCTAACGAGGCTTTAACACAAAAGTTGATTGCTCTTTTACATATCCTCTCAGAAAACGCAGAGCAAGAAGTTGGCATGCGGCTTGCAAAGGGCGAGCTTCAAGGATGCGACTCTCCAGATACTCCTTACATATATAAAGGTGTAGGGTTTAATTGCGAGGCAGCAGATCAAGATGGGCCGAGAAGAGACTTAAGGACTGGTCAGCGAGACTCTCCTGATGCGCAAATTCCTCTGATTAAGCCTGGCGACATTTTGGAAACAAGCGGGCTTGATGGGTATTTTCCCAAGGGCTTAGAGATTGCATGCGTGACTAAGGTAGCGCCGCTTGAAGAAGGAGCAATTTGCTATACAGTCCTTGCACAAAGCCTGGCACAAGAACTATCCTCTCTGGAATACGTGACAATAATTCCAGCTCTGGGAGATGAGCCTTTTTATCCTCACACAAATGAGGAAAAGATTTTGTCTCTGGTCCATTCCTGCGCAAAGGAGTAAGCCCAATGAAAAACTTTATCCTCTGCTTTTTCCTTCTCTTTTCTACTCTCTATGCAAAAGAAGAAAATGTGGTTGCTGTTATTGGAGGAGGCCCTGCAGGGCTCTCTGCAGCGAATATCTGTCAAGAGATGGGCTATCAAACGGTAGTGTTTGAACCAAAGGCTGAATTTCCTCTTGAAGACTCTGTGTCCTTCTGGCCAGGGATAGTGTCACCAAAGTGGAGTGCTATTATAAAAAATTTGCGCGAGTCCCTGACAAAAGCAGGAGGAACTCTTCTTGACAAGCAAGTTTCAGATATTTCCCAAGATAAGGACAATTTTATTATTTCATCAGGTAGGGAATTCTACTCACTTAAAGCTGTTATCATAGCAACAGGAAAGAAACCAAAGGCCTCTTCCTTTTTATACCGGAGATCAGATCGCATTCTCACAAATGTCTGGACCAGGAAAATCTTTTCCCCGAAAGATTCGGTGATCATAATCGGCCAGGGAGAGCCTCTTTTTCATGCGTGCCTCAATGCTGCCAGAGGAGCTGGCCATGTCTTTATATTCCCATATCAAGGAAATGCACCAACACTTGCTTCTCTTACCAAAATTTTCCCTTCTGTAACTATAACGAGGAATGTATCCATCACAGATATTGGAGCAGATAAAAGAAAAGCTTTTGTCACCTATTCTCAGGACAGATCAAAGCTGTACAAGGAAGCTTCCTACCTCATTGTTGCTGAAGAGAAAGATCCAGCCTCCGATCTTGTTGCGAATTTATGTTCCATTGATTCTTCTGGAGCAATAGTTGCTTCCAATGATACAGGCGAAACATCCCTTCCAGGGCTCTATGCATGCGGTGAAGTGACCACAAATGCAGCCTTGACAGGTGTGCAAGCAGCTTCTGATGGGCAAAAGGTGGGGTTTGCTGTTACCTACTTTCTTGTGAGCAAAGGAATCGCCCCAAAAAAACAGTCTGTTGCGCCTCTTCCACCACTACAGCCTCCTCCTGAAAAAAAGCCTGAAGAGCAAACAGAAGGGCTTTTTTAGTGTCTACGAAAGTATATCTTCCAGCTCTTGAGTTGCTTGTGCAGCAGTAGGCCGCTCTTCAAGGTCAGCATCAGTCATTCGCTTTAAGAGTTTCTCTATCCGTACTAATTGTCTTTCCGATTCCGGGTGCTTGGCTATTAGGGCCCCTATAAGAGTGTCTATATACGCATGTACATTGTCTACGGTCCGCTCAATATCTTCTTGAGGAATGGAGGAAATCTTTGTCTGTCCATACATTCTTATCCTTCTTCCTATTCCCTTCAAATGTTGAGCTTCCGTTTGAACACACTCTTGGTTCTGCACAAGGAACTTTTCAATACCTCGTCTTTTTTCTGATTCAGGAGACTGATCTTTATACCTTGCCGGGGAAAGCATCATATCGTTTTCGGAGGGTAATACCTCTTCTTCAAGAGAACGGATGAGCACAAGTGCTGTGCTAAAAACTTCCCCTTCTTTACTGAGAACAACTTCTGGAGGCGCAAACCGCGGATTCCCTGCATTTGTTGCATGCTTCTTCTCCTCCATCTTTCTTGTTTTCCCAAAATCAGCTATTTTGACTCGTTCAAGCGCTGGTTCCTTATCAAAAACCAAAGCATTTTCTGGTTTTATATCTCCATGCACATACCCTGCGGCATGCAGATCCCTTATGCCTCTTAAGAAACCTAGTCCATTTCGCGCGCTTTCTGGAAAGGGATGATGATCACCTAACTGCTCTTCAAAATTTCTAGAGGCCTTCGAAGCCCTTACGGTATATTTCCCCTCAATTCTCTGGATGTATTTCTCAAAATCAAGCAGAAGATTCTTTCCTTCCAAACCCTTTTTACCTAAGGCTGTTCCTATCTCTCTTACTGTCTTAACCTCTTCCCGCATTTCCGCTTCATTCAATATTTCAAAAACCCAACCAAACGGGCCTGGAGGTTTTCGGGGAGTTTCGTAGACGTGCTCTTTTTCCTCCGAAGAACTTACTTCTTTAACCTTGCCGTGGGCAAATTTCGCAATCTTTCCTGCTGTGAAGTCAACGTTATAGCTTTGAAGAGTATTATGCAGCCTCTCAACAGCCTCTTTGGAAGGGTTTTTAACATCAATTTCATCTAGGAGTTTTTGTAGTTGTACTGCACATTGAGCTCCTGTATTACCAGGCGCATCCAACCCTGGATTCTTATTCCGAATAAACGTAAGTATTTCGTTCGCGAGCTTGAGATTTTCATAAAGCCCAGAATTGCCATTTGCTTGATTCATTTTCGCCTGCAAAGCCTTCTGAACTCCTTCCAGAGTTGCTTCTTTTTGGGGAGAAATTGGCCCATGCGGACCTTCCTCAGGATGAACCCATCCTCGCAATATTTTCATAGCACATCCATTTCAAGTAAAATATGTTTTATACATACCACATTTACTGTTTTATATGGATATGTTTAAGGCAACAAAATAGGGTCTGTAGAAAAAGAAATAAGACTTCTGGCGCCTTGAGGCTCCAAAAGTATTGTGTTTTCAAGGCGGACTCCGCCACGGCCTGGAAGGTAAATGCCTGGCTCTAAAGTAAATACATCTCCAGCTTCGAGCGGAGCTTCACTAGGAGCGGTATAAGTGAGTTTTGGAGGCTCGTGAACCTCAAGCCCAACCCCATGCCCCAGCCCGTGCACGAAAAAATTGCCATACGCCTTAGCCGTGATATATTCGCGCGCAATGCTATCAAGATGGTGCGGTGTAACTCCTGGAGCAGCAAAGGAAAAAGCCTTTTCGTATGCTCCAAGAACAATTTCATAACACTTTTCAAGCTCGCTGTCGGGCGGTCCAAAAAACACCATCCTGGTCATATCTGAGTGGTAGTTGTCAAGCTGCACCCCAATATCGATAAGAATAGTACCTTGCTCCTTAAGTTGGACCTCCGTTGGACTCCAATGAGGAATGCTGCAGTTGCAGTCAAAGGCAATGATAGGCTCAAATGAAACGGCTTGAGCCCCATGCTCAAACCAGAATGCCTTCAACTTTGAAGCAAGCGCCTTCTCTGTTACTCCAGGGCGTATTTCCTCAAGAAGAAAGTTTAACCCTTTTTCACATAGCTCACAGGCTTGCGTGATGGCTTGTATCTCATGGGCATCCTTCTTCCGCCGCAGCATTGAATAATAGGCTGGAGCAGCTATGAAAGCATGTTTTCCCCCACAACACGCAGCTATTTTTTCATGCATAGCTACACTCATGAGGGTAGGATTAAATCCTATGTTTCCTGCAATGAAAGAAAAAGCCTTTTTAAGCTCAATGAAAAGATCATTTGGCTGTTTTAGCAAAACTACTTCACAGGAAAGTTTCTGCTTTGCAAGCTCATAATATCTGCCATCTAAGAAAAGGATCGAGGTTTCTTTCCCAACAAGAAAGGTGCCTGTAGAAATGCTCAGGCCAGTACAATATAAAAGATCAGCAGGCGATTGGATTACCGCGCTTTCCAGCCCATGAGCCTGAAGAGCCGCAACTGCTTGAGAGATATGCTCCATACTTAGAAAAAATCCTTCAGGTGAAGATCTGTTAAGGAAGAAGCACAAGAAAGACCATCTGGAGAGAGCTGTGGGCACCCTCCCGCTTCATATGCCTTATAGATAGCACGAGCTGTTTCAAGAGAAATAGGAGGGGAAAGATTCTTCATTAAAGAGACATACAGTGAAGCAAGGCGCAAAGCTTTGGATTCTCTATTTTTTTCGCGCAAAAGAAGCGGAGAGTGAAGAGCCTCGCCTATAAACGCCTTCACATCTACACCCTGAAGGGCATGAGGAACAGCTTCTATGAGAAAGCTTGCAGATCCAAACATGCGGATCAAAAACCCTTCTGCCTCAAAGTCAGAGAGCATAGATGAAAGTATCAAGGCTTCATCCTGCGTACATTCAACTGTGATCGGAACCAACAGAACTTCAGCTGTTGAACTTTTTGGCGCTGACATAAGCTCCTGGAACAAAATCGCCTTCATAGCGCGCTTTAAGTCTAAAAGGACAAGCGAATCAGGACGTTCTGTTTTCCGAATCAGCGCGATCTGTCCAAGCACTGCAAGCACATCTCCAGCCCCCTGCGGCGCACCTTGAGGTCTCGCTTCTGAAAAAGAAAATAACTCTTCCTGACCTTCTGAAGGCATTGATTGAGGCAAATCCGGCCATTCATCACGAGTTTCCTGCTCTTGATTTTTTGGAAAGTAAAATGACCTCTTTCCAAACATAGCCTCCGACACCGTTTCTTGCACAAGGGATCTTACCCATTCTTCATCTGCAAAACGGATTTCTCTTTTCTGCGGATGGACATTGATATCTATCGTAGCAGGATCTAGAGTCAAATGCAGGACAAATTGAGGATGTTTATTTTGCTCGACAGAAGTCCCGAAGCCAGATTTTACCGCATAAGAAATGGGTAAAGAAACTACATACCGCCCATTCACGAATAAATACTGGCCTGTTCGATTTGTCTTTGCGCCCTGCGGCTCTGCTATAATGCCGCACAAACTAAATCCTTGTTGCTGATAGTCGATCACAATACCATTTTCAAATGGCTGTTTAAGCATTGATTGTGCACGCAAGACAACTGACGGTGATTTTTTGGCGGCAATTACTTCTTTGTCATCCACAATTAATCGGAAAGATACCTGTGGAGAGGCAAGGGCAAGGCAGGTGACAGTCTTGATGATATCGTGCGTATCTTTTGAAGGGGATTTGAGAAACTTTCTTCGTGCTGGGACATTATAGAAAAGATCTTTCACTTCAACAGTAGTGCCAGGAAGGGCTTTGGCATCAGCCACAGACTTGACCTCTCCCCCCTCCACAACAAGAGTTGTGCCATCGCAAACACAAGCATCTTCCCGTTTCTCTGCGGTCGTCATTCTTACTCGAGAAATGGCAACAATAGATGCAAGTGCTTCGCCCCGAAACCCCATGGAACAAAGCTTTTCAAGGTCTTCTACACACCTAATCTTTGAGGTAGCATGCCGCTCAATAGATGCCACAGCATCCTCGCGGCACATACCGCAGCCAGTATCTTTTACACGGATGAGCTCTCTTCCCCCAAGCTGCACCTCAATCAAAATATCCTCTGCGCCTGCATCCAGTGCATTTTCCACAAGCTCTTTGACGCAGGAAGCAGGCACATCAATAACTTCGCCTGCAGCAATTTTATCAATAGTCAATGAATCAAGATGAAAAATACGATGCATGGAGTTCTCTTTCAAGATGCAAGACAAGCAAGAGATTCCATACGTTCAGCCGCTAACTTGATCTTGCCAATCGTTTCATCTCCATACAGATCTTGCCTGATCCAAAAGGTAATATGTTTTCTCACTGGGAACGTGATAGCAACATATCCCTTAGGAGGATCAAGCCGCTCATACCCATAAAATTGGCGTTCCCAATCAGTAGCAATAGTATCATGGGCCGCAACAATCGGAATTTTTTTAGAAAAAAGCTCATTCACGATGTCAGCTCTTCCATATTCCCCAGAATCTACAAAAGCGAGTGTGCAGGTTCCATTTAGAAGAGCAAGGCCTTGGGCACATGCATCTGCGATTTCTTTAAAATATGCTGGTGAAAGGGAGCCTGGTAAAGGTTTGCCCTGAAATGCATTGGCAGTCAGCACTCCTACATCAGCTGAACACATGCGTAAAGAGGTCCTCCAATGGGGATACACAGGCATGAACTTTTTTATGCATTCCTGATACCACGATAGGCTGCGGTTCAAGGTACACTCTGATGCAAGCTCGAGTGAAGCAACAGACGGGACATTGTCAAGAAATATTTTCGTAGATTTACCTAGCCCAAACTCAAGCATTGAGTCTACCTTGATAACCTTAAATACCTCTTCAAAAGCAAGCGTATGATCCGTCCAAGCACTGGTAGAAAATGCTTCCACAGTCATTTGCTCCACAGGTTCGGTTATAAGATCCGCCAACAGCCCCAGGGGCAGAATCAATAGAAAGGAAAGCAAAATGGCTACATCTGGCTTTGAGGACGATTGTATACTTTTCATACTTCTAAAACCCCATGAGAATGTCTCTATGAAAAAAGCATCTTACCTAGTTAATAGAGGACACGCAACTGGTTTTTTTAGATCTTCAAACGAGCCGAGCAGTTCTGAGAGCGGCGGACATTCCCCTTGCAAGAAAAATCCTGAATGCATTATTTTAAACAAGATTATAAAAACAGGCCCACCTATTTTCTAAGAAGGGAAAAGATGAAATTGATCGAAAGTATAGAAAAGGTATTGGGCTCCCCGTTTTTATATTTAACAAAGCAGCTATCGCTGAAAACATGGTGTCTATTTTTTTCCCTCCTTCCTGTCCTTACTTTTTGCTGTGTTCCTGATACTTCAAAGCCTAAACTCTCGATAATCACTTCTCTCTGGAAGGGAGATGAATTTATTCAAGGTTTCATGGAAGACATTACAAATCAAACAATTTTCTCTGAATGTGAATTGATCCTCATCAATGCAAATTCTCCAGGAACCGAAGAGATAGTTATTCAGCCTTATCTAAAGCGCTTTTCAAATATCAAATATATTAAACTAGACCAAGACCCAGGACTCTATGCAGTTTGGAACATGGGCATACGAATGGCCTCTGGAGAATAT
>PMZB01000274.1 GCA_003170575.1 Chlamydiia bacterium
TATACCAATCATGAATGAAGAATTGGCTTTACAGCCAATTCTTTTGAACCGGTAACGGGCTCGGGCTTGTTTACGAGGCGCTTCTTATAGCAAGTTATAGCCACTTATAGTGAAAACCACCAATAAGTTGCTATAACTTGGCATCACAACCGTTCCACTTGGTGGAAGCGAGTCTTTTGATTGCGATGGGAGAACACGAATTGCAGGTAGAAAGAGAACAGTCTTTTGAAGAGGATGTAGATAGTAAGGAGGTAACTGCTAATAAAGTTGAGGTAAATGCAACACAAAGACGCAAAGGCACGAAGTCACAAAGAGCGAAGACAAAATCTCACATCAAATCATAGATGCATCAATAGACTTCTTCGTGCCTTAGAGTCTTCGTGTCTTTGTGTTTAATCCACTTTAAGCTTTGAAAGAAGCTAATATGCCTCAACTTTATGAGCAGTTGCGTAAGGAGCTGATTCCATTTTATATCATAAAAATTTTTATCATTCATATCATTATATCATTTCTTCATTGTTTGCTTGGTCTAGAGGTTTGCAAAGTTGGGTGTAAGAACCAAAATTTATGTTTTACTACGACAAAACTCATCTATCCCTTCAGCAATGGCTTGGGCTATTTTATTGCGGTAGGAGGCATCTAAAAGAAGCTGCGCATCGTTGGGGTTGGAGAGGAATGCGGCTTCTACGAGGACTGCAGGCATGGATGTTTCTCTGATCACACACAAATTTCCTGATTTCACTCCGCGTGATGGTGTAGGAAGGGTGGCTGTGAGTTTTTTGAGTATTGAGGAAGCGAGAAGTCGGGATTGTTTTTCACGGGATTGTTGTTTTGGATCATGGAAGTAAAAAATCTCGGTGCCGCTGATACATGTATTTTTGGTGAAATTGTAATGAATACTCACAAAGAGAGAGGCTTGTCTTTTTGCAGCCATCTGGACTCGGTCGAGAAGTGGAACAAATATATCCTTTCGTCTGCTCATGAAAATCCGATACCCTTTTTGGGCAAGGAGCCGCTCCACTCGGCGAGCTGTTTCAAGGTTGAGGTTTTTCTCCACAAGACGTTTTGCTTTGCTTGAAGTTCCTTTGTCTTGCCCGCCATGACCAGGATCTAAAAATACCGTGATCGCTGCTTTTGACTCATAGTGCGAAGGAACACTCGCTACTTTTGGAGGCGGAAGGTATGTGCTGCTTGGCTCCACAAGATAGGGATTTACTTCATGACGGTGAGCCGCACATCCTGTAAGCAAAAGAAGAGCTGGTACAAGGTATTTGATCATATCTTTACCTCTTATTGCAACAGGTTCGAGCTACTTCGCAGTCGTCAAACAGGACGGTCCCTTGCGCAAAAATCTGTTTTTTCTCATGCCCTTTTCCAGCAATGAGCACAATATCCTTGTCTGTAGCAAGAGAGACCGCCTTTTCAATCGCCTGATGCCGGTCAGGGATGATAAGGGGCTCATGATGAGAAAATCCCGCGCAGATTTCCTGGATGATGGTCTCAGGGTTTTCTGATCGAGGATTGTCAGACGTGACAATCACAATATCCGCATATTTTTCTGCTGCTTGGGCCATCTTGGAGCGCTTTTCTTTATCTCGATCTCCGCCGCAGCCAAACACAAGGATAAGTTTCTTAGGAGCGCTTTCTCGTATCGTTGCAAGCACATTCTTGAGGGCATCTTCTTTGTGCGCATAGTCAACATAGATGGTAAGGTTCTTGGAATTTTCAACCCGCTCAAGCCTGCCTGGAGGAGGAAAGATTTTCTCTAACCCTTGGGCTACTTCTTCTAATGAATAGCCTCGAGAAATAAATACGGAGGCAGCAGCCAGTGTGTTATATACATTAAATCTGCCCATAAGCGGAATGGTTACCGGAATGACCTCTTTTTGAAATTGGAGAAGAAATGTAGTTTTTTGGGGAAGAAGATTTACCTCTTTGGCTACAAGGTCAGCAGGGGCGTCTAAAGCGTAGCTAAAACATCGGGCATGTGGTGTTCCAACAATTCTTTGCGCAAATGGAGCTTGTGCGTTGTAGATAGCTACAGGATCCTTTTTTTTGCCCAATGAGGAAAAAAGCCGCGATTTGGCCTCAGCATAGGCTTCCATGGTTTTATGGTAATCAAGGTGCTCATGGGTAAGGTTTGTGAAGATAGCTGTGTCAAAATCAATATGGGCCACTCTTCCCTGACAAAGCGCGTGAGAGGTCACTTCCATGACACAAGCCTCACATCCTGCTTTTACAACCTCTCTTAAGAATCTTTGATTGGAAATAACGTCAGGGGTTGTTCGTGAAGCTTCACACTCTCTTTTTCCCGCAACATAGGAAACTGTTCCAATCAGCCCGGATTTTTTCCCAAAGTGCGAAAAAAGTTGGTGAGTGATGTAGGATGTTGTGGTTTTCCCTGCTGTGCCTGTGACCCCAACTAAATTAAGTTCATCTGCCGGATACCCCCAAAAAGTTGCTGCAAGATCCCCTTCAGCTCTTCCGACATCTTTTGCAATAATCTGAGTTACCTGTTTTATAGAAGGATCATATACATCAGAAAGAATGGCAACCGCTCCAGACATTATAACTTCGGGAATAAATCTATTGCCATCAAATGAAGCCCCTCGTTTTGCAATGAAAAGACACCCAGGAGCTACACAGTTTGAGTGGCAAGCAAGTCCTGCAATCTCAATATCCTTAGATCCCTTCACCTCAAGGTTTGGGACATCTTTTATTAGTTGTCGCAGTTTCATAAATTAACCTCTTCTGAGCCGGGCAAAAATACTCTTTTTACTCCGACAATACCTTCTGAAGACTATTTTTTGTCTCAAAAACATTACAAGCTCGTTCTACGAACGCTTTGCAATTTTTTTTTACCACAGAGATCACAGAGCACACAGAGAAAGAATTTATTTTTTTCTTTCTCTGTGTGCTCTGTGATCT
>PMZB01000110.1 GCA_003170575.1 Chlamydiia bacterium
TTCTGTAGGCGTGAAGTCTCTCGACTTTTTGGAGCTTCTTGACAATTTTCACCCCCAAACTGATTTGGTCGGGCATGAAGTTTATAAAGAGCGCATCGCTACTTTCTTTTGTTTTTGCTCCTTTAGGGGTAAGAGGAAGGTCAGATATTAAAAGAAGCGCCCCCAAGGGTAGCCGATGGCTATAGCTTGCAGTAAAGAGTGTTGCGCACTCCATTTCCACAACCTGCGGCCGGGTGATTTGCAGTTTGGCCCGAAATTCCTGATTAAACTCCCAGAACCGTTTGTTTGTCGTATGTGTAATGCCAATATGATGCATCTTCTTTTCTTTTTCAAGAACCCCTGTAACCACTTTCTGCACCGTGAAATTTGCAAGAGCTGGAACTTCAGGGGGAAAATAAAAGTCAGAGGTTCCGTCTCCTCGAATGCTTGCAACCGGAACAAAATACTCGCCAACTTTGTACTCTTCTCTCAACCCGCCGCACATGCCAAGAAGCACTGCTGCATACACAGGAAGGAACGAACAAAGGTCGATCACAAGTGCTGCCGCCGGAGAGCCAATTTTAAAATCCAGGATCGAAATGCCAAGTTCTGGTGCATGGGCCACCTTGAACATAGCTCCTTCATAGGACTTTGCCTTATACACACTCGCAAAATAATCTACGTATCGGGGAAAATTTGTTAAAAGAAGATAAGGTTGGAACTCACTTGCAGGAGACCCAGAATACCTCTCAAGCGTATCCTTGGCTATTTGCTTCTGGTGTTCCATCTCCTCTGGTGGAATGTCAGAAAATTCTTGCATCTGCTCTTTAACTCCGTTTGTTTTTTATTCTTTCTTCTCTGCACTATTAAAATCCATCCCTTTTTTTCGACAAAGCAGGTATAACATCTCTTTTTTTATACCCATCTTAAGAGGTGAAAAATATATATGGCAACAGAAAGAACACTTTCCTTGATTAAGCCAGACGCGGTTGAAAAAAATTGCATCGGCAAAATTATCACGCGTTTTGAAGACGCAAATCTTAGAGTTGTAGCCGCAAAAATGATTTGGCTTAACAAGAAAGATGCAGAAAAATTTTATAGTGTTCATAAAGGGAAACACTTTTTCGAGACTCTCATTCAATTTATCACAAGCGGCCCGCTTGTTGCTCTTGTTCTTGAAGGTGACAATGCAATCCTAAAAAACCGGGAGATAATGGGCGCAACAGATCCAAGAAAAGCCCTTCCAGGTACAATAAGAGGGGATTTTGCCAAGGGTGTGGAAAGAATGGAGCGAAACATCGTCCATGGTTCAGATGCACTTGAGACAGCAGAAGTAGAGATTCCCTTCTTCTTCAGTGAACGGAAGATATTCGCAGAAAGGAATGTTCAAACAAGTTGAAAAATTGGCTAAGGGGTCGGGTAAAAATAGGATGTACGATTCGAGAGCTAAGACTGTTGATCAGTTAACGATCGTGACTTTCGTTCGTAGCTTTTTTACGGATGAGGAATGATCGTTAACTGATCAACGGTCTTAGCTCACTCAAATTGGTATATTATTTTGTTACGAGCCTAAGGGACTGCTTTTCCAGCTTTTCCCATAAGCGCATCACCGCATTGTGAGTGAATGTAAGCTAACTTTTGTTTCTCAATGCGGCGTTCTACAGCTAATTTTCCTGGATTCTCAATAAGCATGCCTAGGTTAGCGAAAATAGGCTGTTCATCTGAAGATAGAGATGATTTTAACTTTGTTAGATACTGTTTCAGATCCAGTCCATCATGATCTTTCGCAAAAACAAGACTAGGCTCGCTTGAAGTTATTAAGTCAATTATTCTCTTGGTATTATCCAAGCTTTCTCGTAACTTGACACGCTCTTCCGGCTTAGTCGCTTGATACTTTTTTGCAACTTCAACAAAGTGTTGTACAGCATAATGAAGAATAGGCATACCATCACGCGTTTTCAGTGCGTTCCAATCTGTGATTGGATTGTCATGCGCTCCTGGCGCATAGAGAGCTTCAAAAAATTCAACATTTTCTGAGTCAATCGCAAGATGCAGAGGAGTTAAGTTCTTCTTATTCCTTTCGCTAAACTTCTGGCTAGCTCCAGGTGAAAACAACTCTGGTATTGAAGTTGATCTCAGTTTAGGAGCACTGATGATATCTTTAAGAATATCTTTGTTCGAAGCCATCATATGCCAAAAACTGTTCCCTGTATCATTATCGACCCACTTTTTTAGCTTTTGTACCTCATTGTCCTGAAGAACGGGATTGCGAGTTGATGAAGGAACAACATGATGGTAGAGATTTACATATTGAATTTCAGATTCAGAAATACCTGCAGGTAATGTGGCTATTTCGGCCAAAAGCTTGTTTGCCTTCTCCTTCCCAGATTGAACAGCTTTTTGAGTGTCTGCTTGTATTTTACCTGGATTCTCCAAAATGTATCTTAGTTCAGGATAGTGTTCCTTCGAAACTTCGCTTGCCTGAACATGCTGGATTTCGGGACTGCAGGATGCTGCTATGCAAAAGCCTGTAAAAGTAACTTTCTCACGAAAGTCAGCTTGGCTCTCACCCATGCTCCCACCTTTAACTCGTTCAATAAGGGAACGACCTGGACTACCGAATCTTCCAGCAAACTCCTCTACCTTATCTGGCTGAAAGTATTGCTTCTCAAATGGGTTAAATAGTTTATATATAATCGGCTTGGTTCCGTATTGTACTGCAATGTCCACAGGAGTTTTCTTGTCTGCATTTCTCAAAAACCAAAGGTTTGGTTCATGTTGATCCAGAACTGGTTCGAGCAACTTCATCCACTCACGCAAGTCAATTTCGTCTTGAAGCCCATTCCCAGCAATAGCTAGGAAATGCCAGGGGGTATTACCTTGATTATCAACAAATTTTAGAGGTCGAGCATCTGTGATTTTTTTTAGAATCTCTTCGCAAAAAGATTTGTTTTGTTTTTTCATAGCAAAAGAGAACGGTTCTTCACCTCTCCCATTACGAAGCCGAAGGGCTTTTGGAGTAGATCGATTCATCAAGAATAGCTCTAATTGATCACCCTTCTTTACATCTAGGGCGCAATGAAGAGGAGTATTTCCCTCCTTGTCCTGGCTTTCTAGGTCTGCACCCTTCTTAAGCAAAGTTTCAACAGCTTCTTGATTATGCAATGTCGCTGCATAATGAAGCAGAGTTTTTCCTGTTTTTGCCTCCCTCTCATTAACACATTGGCTGTCTATCTCATCACACAATTGTTTGATGTTACCCGCATTTATCCCTGCCCATGTTGCTTCTATTTTTGTGTCAATCCCTTTTAAAATCTTATTGAACTCTCGTGTCGCAAGCCGTGTCCTAAGACTGGGGAAGAACCGAACCTTTGCCCGAACTTGCTCTTCAACGCGCTCCTTTATCTCACTGATTTTTTTCTTGCTCTCAAGTAAGTCTGAGAAGACAATCTCGTTTTTAAAAACCTCTTTGATCAACTTGATCGTTTGTTTTGTTGTTCTTCCAGTCACCGTTGCTGTTTGATGATGTTCCCATGTCACCTTTTTCTTGCCCATCTGACCTTGTTCCTGCGATAGGCGTGGAATATATACATTTTGTTCAGAAGATTGGACAGTTGGGCTTGTACTCAAGGTTCCTCTTTTATCAAGTAGGTGATTTTCTTTTTTTTAATGATTTTTCTTTTTTTTATCAATTAAAAATTTTTAACTGACGAAGCCAATTCATCAGGTTTCTTAAACCTAAACAGAGAAGTCTTCGCCAAAGTATCGAGCGCGGGCTTGAGCGTCGGCAAGCAATTCTTGGGTTGTGCCTGAACGAAGAACCTTGCCGTCAGCAATCAGATACCCTCTGTCTACGATCATAATAAGCTCTCTGGCATTATGGTCAGTGATGAGAATAGAGATTCCCTTTTGCTTGAGAATGCTGATCATTGACTTAAGATCCGCTATTGCGATGGGGTCAATATTAGCGAATGGCTCATCAAGCATAAGGCATTTTGGGTTTGTGGCTAATGCTCGCGCAATCTCTAGCCTGCGTCTTTCTCCGCCGGATAGGGTAGAAGCTTTGCGCTTTGCATAAGGTGAAAGGCCAAATTCGTTAAGCAATTCTTCTTTTCTTCTGTGAATACTTTTTGAGTGCTGTTCAACAGCCTCTAGCACCGTGAGCAGGTTTTCTTCGACAGTAAGTTCTCGAAATACAGAAGGCTCTTGGGCAAGATACCCAAGGCCAATGCTTGAGCGTAGATGAATAGGAAGATGAGTAATATCTTGGCCGTCAAAAGAGACCTTTCCTGCGTCAGGCTTAATAAGCCCAATCATCATGTAAAAAGCAGTTGTTTTTCCTGCTCCATTTGGCCCAAGTATCCCTACAACTTCGCCCGGCAAAACTTGGAGGGAGAGTTTATCAACAACTTTTCTATCCCCATAGGTTTTCACCAACTCTTGAGCAACAAGTCCTTTACTCATGGGCAACCTCCTTAGTTGCTTTTGGGAGGGATTCTATATGTACAGCCCCTTCACCTCTCAGTGCAGTTAATTCATATCCTTGGGGCGTTTTTGTGATTTTCCCTTTGAGCGCCTTGCTTGTGGCCTTCAAGGGCATTTTAAGCGGACCATCTTCTGAACAGGAAAGATAGGTTACAACATGCGGCGATGTAGCCCAAAAAAACCCTTCAAGCGTTTGACAGTCAATTTCTCCTTCATCAGAAAGAAGAGTATGTCCTTGAGAGAAGTCGATGGATACGTTTTCTTTCAGCAATATCCGATCCACGGGAAGAGTTTCTCCTTCCTTTTTTTCTTGGCGCAAAATAAGCGTTGCTTCTTGACAGCGTATCACCCCAACCTCGTGATCTACTTTGACATTACCAATCATGTGAATCGTTTTTTCATTAAAATCAATATGTTCTGCTTCAATATTATGGATGGGCAGTGCTGTCTGATCTGCTATCAGGAGCAGCGGAAGGGTACAAAAAAGAAATACTAAATACCTCATTACTATTCTCCTAAATGAAGCTTTACGCCCTCGCTTTTCACCACTTGCCGGCCCTTTTTATCAAAGGAAAAAGTGATGGCCTGTGCAGTGCCTTTAGACAGGGTTTTTACTCCCGTTACAGGCAAGGGAAGCTCATGCCCAGGAGCTTTTATGATTGAGAAGAAAGCTGTGTGAGCCACAAGCTCATTTGTTGCAAGCGTCCACTCAGCTGTCATTGCATCAAAAAATCGGATCTGTTGCATGGGTACAACATCGCGATACAGTCTGCTTGGCACAGGTTTATGAGGTAAAGATGCAGTCACCCAGACATCATCTTTTCGAATAACCTTTTCTCCAGTCGAAGCAATTTCAAAAAACAGGTCTTCTTGGAGCCACCCTTTTGGTTGAAAAAAGAGCTCCTTCACTGACGAATTTTTTTTTCTCACACAACTGGATACTTGAGCTGAGTCAGCTTCCAAGAAAAATTGGCGCCGCCCTCCCACAATGTCTTCAAGAAAATAGGAGCGAGTCACTCCGATCCGCTCTTGTGTCAGCGTGAACGCCCCATTTCCTTCTCGTGCTTTTCTGATTTTCCCTCGTCGTGCTTCTTTTTCCTTGTAAAAGGTGTCAGCCTTATATGCTTTAACTTCATAATTTTTGGCAGCAAAAAGCGCGAGTGCGAGTACAACAAAAACTCCCCATACGAATCCTGCGAGGCGCCAGCGGCGTGGATACTTTGACCCGCTCAATTCACACCTCTATTTACAATTGCGTGGATAGCGAGAAGCGTGTCAAGAAGATCTCCTAGCTTTGCAAGGTCAAATACAGAGGCAGCGTCGCTCAAGGCTTTTAAGGGAGTTGGATGCGACTCTATAAAAAGTGCCTGAATACCAGACGCTACTGCAGCTCGTGCAAGAAGAGGAATAAACTCTCTCTGACCGCCGGAAGAGGTGCCTAAACCTCCTGGAAGCTGAACCGAGTGAGTTGCGTCAAAAGCCACCACAGCAAACCCTGCCATGATAGCAAGGGATCGCATGTCACTGACCAAGTTGTTGTAGCCAAAGGAGCATCCTCGATCACATAAAATGACCTGTGTATTTCCTACGGAAAGTGCTTTGTCTACGATATTTTTCATGTCCCAGGGGGACATAAACTGGCCTTTTTTAAGGTTAAGTGGTTTTCCTGTTTTGGCAGCTTCTACAACAAGATCAGTTTGTCGGCACAAAAAGGCAGGTATCTGCAGAATGTCGAGCACCTGGCTTGCTTCTTGCACTTCGCCTACTTCATGCACATCGGAAAGCACAGGTATCTGAAATTTCTCCTTCACTTCTTGCAAAATCGAAAGTCCTTCTTTGATTCCGGGGCCTCTAAAAGAAGAATAGGAAGATCTGTTTGCTTTATCATAGCTTGCCTTAAAAATAAGTTGCACATCTCTGTCTTTGCAAATTTCCACAAGCTTTTGTGCACACAAAAGCGTGTGCTCGCGGCTTTCAATCACGCAAGGGCCTGAAATCAGTGTAAGAGGCCTGCCTTTCCCAACTCTACAATTTCCAACGATCACTTCGTCCATAAGAGTGCTCCTGTCAATAGGGTCACAATTGTACGAAGAAACCTATTTTTTACGATACTTATAGAATTAGCACTAGGTCTAGAGGATGTTCTTTGTCTGTGAGTTTAGGTTGAAGAGCTTGGCGAAGCTGAGCAGACTCAAGCTGATTTCTACAGAGTGGATTTTCTCGAAGGTCAAGTATGTGCAAATCAGGTAGTTCTCCTACTCCTTGTGATACTGTGGTCAATTGATTTTCACGAAGATACAGTTCTCGCAATTTTTTGCATGACCAGAGTTCATCCGGGAGTGAGCTGAGTTCATTTTCCTCTGCGGATAATACGACAAGACACTGGAGTCTTCCTATTTCTTTGGGAAGAGTGGAAAGGTTATTTTGATTAACATTAAGTTCCCTGAGTTGTCTTAAATCCACAATTGTTCTGGGAAATTCACTTAACCTAGTATTTACGAGAATAAGGATTTCTAGTGTACTTGGAAAGGCAAATGGTGCGGTATGGTACCAGAGGGGATTTTCTGACAGATCTAATTTCTTTAAATGTAAACCTTTTATTTGTTCTGAGGTGACGTCGAAAATCGCATTTCTCTGTAGGCTCAATTCCTCTAAGTAACGAAGAGATTTAAGTTGCTGAGGAATAACGGTAAACCAACTTCTATCTAACCGCACAATTGTTGCTTTTTGGAATGAAGAAAGATCCGAAGGAAGAGAGGCGGGATTGATGTTTGACAAATCAACCTCTGTCGTTTCAGTGATTGATCCTGAGGTCCATTGAGGTGGTTGCTCTTCGTCCGCTTCAGATTTGTCTTTAGATATTCCTGATCTCCATTTCTCAAATTTTTTTCCCGGATAACTCTGATGAAAGATCGCTTTTTTGCTCAATTGTTGCCTTAGTCTCCACTTTTCTATGGGGTTTTTTTCGTAATATACTTTGAGCCCTAATGTCTTTTCATGAACTGTAGCAGAAATGCGCTCTTCTGAATCACTTCTCTTAAAAACAGGTAGTTTCTGCTCCTGGGGGGATTCAAGAGGATCCTTTTGCAGAAATGAAATTGGGGATGTATCTGGACCAACCGGTACCGCCATCGTGTGTTGCCTAAAGTAAAAATTGCTAGACAAATAACTCTTTTAATGTAGGGAAAATTGTAAACATTATGCGTGAGATCTTAATAGGATTTGATGTGAGAGAAAGTATCTCTAAGTGAGGTAAAGGGCATGGAATGGTAAGAAGTGGAAGTTGATTTATATAGTTTTGATCAAGATATAGTTTCTGTAATGAATTGCAAAGAAATAATTCAAAGGGTAATTTATCAAGCAGATTGTCTTTTGCCGAGAGCACTTTTAAATATTGAAGACGGTCTACAGTATGTGGAAAAGAGGAGAGTAAATTGTTGTCTACCAAGAGAGTTTCTAACACTGCTATTTGACCAATCTCTTCAGGAAGTGAGCGTAGTTTAAGAGTTTGCAGACCGAGGAATCGTAGATTGATGAGAAAGCAAATATCTTTTGGCAAGCTTGTGAAAAAATTGTCTGACAGATCTACGTATGTGAGCTGTTGACAGCGTGTGAGTGGAAGGGGAAACTCGTCGAAAAGATTCTGGCTCAGGTCTACATGCTGCATGTGAGATAGTTTTATGATGGCGCGAGGAATCTCTTTTAATAGATTTTTCTCTAAGTGTACCTCTACAAGGTTTTGTAAACAGAAAAATTCGGCAGGCAGATCCATGAGTTTTTTCTGTGAGAGGTCAGCTTTTGTTGCGTCCTGGGCGAGGCGAAATTCTACAAGAAAGGCGGTAAACTGTCCTGTAGCTATAGCTTTTGTTTGTAGTGCTAAGTAAGAGTAGCGGTATATTGGCAATTTTGGTGAATAAGAGGGGCGCTTTGGAGGGGGCTCCGTTTCAAAGAGAGGCGGTGGCGAGACTCCAAGATTTACTTCTATTGCCATATCTTTTCCTAAAAAGTACCGCGTGAAGGATCGACATCTTTATTTTTAATTTTCACAACAAATGGTCCTAGTTCTTTCGGAAGCGGCGCGAGGGATTTTGACCGGAGGTAAAGGTAATTTAAGTTAAGAAGTTGCACAAAGTTACTAGGTAATGTTCTTAACTTATTTTCTGCAAGATTGAGATATTTTAGAGCCGTACATTGACATAACTCTTCTGGTACGTCTTCGATCTGATTATGAGAAGCAGATAGGAACTGAAGCTGAGAAAGAGTCCCTATTCCAGAAGGCAACTCGGTTAAATAATTGTGGTCTATGCGCAATTCTTGGAGTCCAGTGCGGTAACCGATATGCATTTCTGTTAAGAGGCATTCTTTTAAACACAGGGTTTTTAAGTTGATAAGCAAAGAAATTTCAGCTGGAATACAACGTAGAGGATTATCTGAGAAGATCAGGGTCTCTAATTGAGTGCAATTTGTTAATTCTAATGGAAAAATACTTATAAAATTTCTGCTAAGATCTAGATATCTTAAGCAAGAAAGAAATCCTATTTGCATGGGAACAGCCCGAATCAAATTGCCGTTCAATTCAAGATGCTCGCGAACACGGGATTGACAGATATCATCTGGTACATGCTCTAAACAGGAATTATTGAGGATAATGATTTTTTCCACTACTGCTTTAGAAGGAAGTGCATATTTTTTAATTTCCATTCTCCTCCCCCTCTGCTGAGCATCATCAGGGTTAAACGTTAATGGTGAAAATTTGTAATGAGGCAGTTTGTAGGGTTTACCAGCCCCAGAAGTATCTGAGAGAGGAGGGCTTGGAGGAGGGCAGCTTGGAATTACTGGGGCAGATAGAGCACATGGTATCATATAAATCATCCTAAAAAAATGAAAAGCGGGACATTTTATAAATTTTTTTATTATTAGTCAACTCTTGCGAAGAACAAGGACAAAAATGTACCCTTATAGACTCTTTATTTG
>PMZB01000081.1 GCA_003170575.1 Chlamydiia bacterium
TAGAAGACTTTAACCGCGCCGCAGAAGGAATGGGAGTCCAAGCAGATCGTTACGGCTACAAGGAAGAAGAGGAATTAAACGCGGATGTGTCACGGCCAACAATTGAACACATTTTAACTCTTCCATCTGGAAAGCTTACCAACCAAGAAAATTATGAAAGCGTTAAGAAATTATTCGGAAAATGTTTTGATGCTGCCTCAAACAAATTCTTGTACGTTAATCGCCATCAAATTGTAGCTCACTCAGACAAAACACCTACAAAAAAAGACGCAAACCAAATAGGATTGCGTTTGTGGCTTCACGGAACACTGACAACCCCGACCGATTCCCCTTCCCAATCAGAAGCTCTTATTCCGCATAAGTAAATGACACTTACGATTCGTCGGCGAAGCCGATGATGTGAAAGGTCTTTAACAAAAAAAGCGATCAATCTCTTTTTTGCAAGCAAGGAGTTGATCGCTTTTTTTATTGAAGACTTTAGGGGCACCCCACCCATTTCCCCTTCTCTTCGGGAGTCCGAGGAGCAAGCTCCTCGGCAGGAGGGGTTTCAAAGGGGAGGAGGATCCTCCCCTTCTTCGTTCTCCTCAACAAACGCCGCAACGTTGGCAAGGTCCTGATCAACACCTCTCTTTGGTGTTTGAGGAGGACGTCGGCGAGAGGTGGCTTTACCTTTGAGGTGGAGAGAGAAGGGGACGCCTGAAAAGTTGAAGGTAGATCGGATATTGTTGACGAGGTAGCGCTTGTAGGTATCGTCCAAAAGGAGCGGGGAGTTAACAAACAGGATGAAGCGGGGAGGGTTGATATCTACTTGGGACATGAAGTAGATACGCAGCCGCCTTCCTCCGATGTAGGGAGGATGGTTTTTTGCCATCCATTGAAGGAGTGCTTTATTAAGTTGGTGTGTGGGGATGCGTTTCTGGGAGGAGGCGAGCACTTCTTTGATGAGGGGGAAGATGGTTCGAATGTTGCGCCCTGTCTTTGCCGAGATAAAGACTTTCGGAGCGTGCACAAGAAAAGGCACCTCTTCTTCAAGGCCGCGCATGGCGTGTTCCATGCGGATGTGGGAAACGAGGTCCCATTTATTGAGCAGAAGTATGCATCCCTTACCCGCATCTTCTATGGAACGTGCGATCTTTTTTTCCTCTGCTGTGACTCCGCTCATGCAATCAACTACCAGCAGGCAAATATCAGCTCGCTCGATAGCGCGCTCTGTTCTGATAGCGGAAAATTTCTCGAGACAAGATCTCTCTTTATGCTTTCGCCGGATGCCTGCCGTATCGATCAGGGTGAAGGTAGTGTCTTCGAAGGTAATAAGTGTATCGATACTGTCGCGGGTTGTGCCAGCTATGTGACTGACAATGGAGCGCTCTTGCCCGAGAAGCGCATTAAGGAGCATGGATTTTCCCACATTTGGACGTCCGATGATAGCTACTTTTGGTTGAGATACTTCTTCTGATTCAACGTGAGCAAATGTGCTCGTTGCACCCTCCAGAAGCTCAGCTATCTGGTAGCGATGAAGAGCGGAGATTCCGACTACAGATTTGATCCCAAGACAAGAGAATGCGTGGACAAGATACTCCCTATCCGATGAGTCGATTTTATTCACTGCAAGGTAAAGCGGTTTTTTTGATAGATGGAGCATGCGCGCCACTTTCTGATCAATTGCTTGAGGGCCTACAGTACCGTCTACCACAAGGATGATTGCATCTGCTTCTTCAACGGCGATCTGGGCCTGGCGCATCACACTCTCACGAAAGTCAGGATCATCTGAGAAAAGCCCGCCCGTGTCGATCACTTCAAATGGCTTGCCAAAAAGCTCCGCAACGCCATACAGCCGATCTCTTGTCACTCCTTCTGTATCATCAACAATGGACGTTTGTTTCTTGACAATAGCGTTAAAGAGTGCAGACTTGCCTACATTTGGCCGGCCAACAATTGCAATTTTAGGAAGTATTTGTCCCATATCCACCAGAAGTTTTGTAGAGAGAGAATACCATGATTTACGAGAGAGATCAATAAAAAAATTATTTAAAGAATTTAATCGCTTCAAGTTTCATGCGGGCATACATGTTTGCAAGGCCTTGGGACCGGGATGGAGAAAGGCTTTTCACTATGCCAAGCTCTTCAAGAAATGTTGGGGGGCAGCGCACAACTGCTTCAGGGGACTCCCCGCTGTAGACTTGGGTAAGGAGAGAGCCGAGCCCTGCAGAGATAAGCGCCTCTGAATCAATCTCAAAAAGGCATTTTCCGTTTACCAGCTCAGCTTTAAGAAAGGTACGGCTTTGGCAGCCCTTCACTCTTTGCTCTTCTGTTTTTTCTTGTTCTGTGAAACGGCGAGCCTTTTTGCCCAAATCAATAATTATCTGGTATTTTTCCTCGGCAGTTGTAGCTGCCTGAAAAAGATCTCGGACTTTTTGTTGTTTCTCGAGGCAAGAAGAAAATGGCAACATAGTTTTACGAGACTTGGAAAAATCCTCCTTCGTCGGAATTTTTCCAAGTCTTGTAAAATTACGAGAAGTTCTTTCCTTCGCAAGAAAACAGAAAAAGAAACGTGAAAAATTCTTTTTTGCTATACTGTGAAGGACAAAAAAATAATTTGCAGCACAAAAAGAGATTTTATCAAGTTCTGGAACAAGATTCAAGGGCTGGTTCTTTTAGTCAAAGATAGCTCGTTCTGCGTAGGGAAGAAGAGAAAGCAGAGGTATCAGAATTTTTTGCAACCCTGGAAAAATTCCGACGAAGGAGGA
>PMZB01000103.1 GCA_003170575.1 Chlamydiia bacterium
GTAGATGATATTGTGGACCAAGTTCGTTATACCTTAGCTTTTCCGCGTAGGATAGAGGTTAAACGTCCCACCGCTGTTTAACAAGCATACCTATTAAGTACGTAGAAAAAGCTACGAACGAAAGTCACGATCGTCAACATCTCAACGGTCTTAGTCAGAACGAATCGTTTAACTTATTATTTTTCAGTCCCTAAGCTGTTGCTCCGATTTCCTGATACATCGGCACAGAAAAATTTCCAAAGGAAAGTTTTAAATCCTTTTTCTCTCCCTCGGCAAACACGGGAGTTTTTTGCCAATCACGAACCCTTGGAGCAATCTCGAACAGTATCGCTTGCTGTTTTTGATCTTGAAATTCCTTCTTCTGCAGCCCTTCTCCGCTGCCGACAGCTAAGGTACTAACCACGACTTTCGTTTTCGTAATATCCTTACGCTTCACAACGCCTTCACGAAATTTGTGCTGATGGCCGCGTACAAAAGCTTTGAGTTTAGCTTTTTTGCTTCCACACAATTGAGCATATTTGTGGATATCTTCAGGAGATAGTATATATCCAGAAGTACCTCGAGATGTCGGCCCAGTTGCGCCTACGTCATGCCAGAGATAGCCTTCTATATTTTTTGTAGCTTCTTTTGGGAGATTTTTAATGAGCTTGGCTGCAACACTTTTTTTAGGTTTTGATGACTTCATCGCCTCGATAAACCTTTGAGGAAGAGAATCCTGGCTCTTCACCACTAAAAGATTATCCGATCCTTTTAAAAATGGCTCGAGATCGACCGATGGATTAAAAAGAGCATGAGAAAAATGAACAAACTGGCGTTCTCCAACTTTTTCTTTTTTATCTTGTCTTCCCTTCTCCTCTCCCAGGCATAACGCAAGGGGAAAACTTTTATACAAAGTGGAGAAAAGTTCTTTATTTTCCCAAAGCCACACCGACTCGTTTGAATAGTGTGTTTGAGTATCGATTATTTCATGATTTCCCCGCACTAAATGCACTGTGGATGGGTTTTGCATGCGTAGACGTAGCAGAAGAGTCATTACCTCAATATCATTGATTCCTCGATCCATATAATCGCCCAAGAATATCATTTGAAATCCAGGTGCGCAGTTGTAACCCTCATCCAGTAATCCCTTGCCCTGTAACAAGGTTAATTGAGCTAACAAAGAGGCTAAATCACTATGCAGATCGGCTCGTACAAAAAATTTTGTTTTCGCGGGCGCATTTATTTTCTCAATGATTCCGGAATCTTTCTCCTTAGCTGCTTCTATCTTTTGGGAAAATACTCTATTATGTTCTATTACTAGCTCTAGAAGTCTCTCTTTGTCTTTATTCGGAATGGGAGGCTTATAGCCACTGACGGTTATTTCATTGTCGCCAGCATCCGTATAAATAAGGTCATCACTCCATTCTCTTGCCTTATATTCGTCTACTAATTTTTTCACCGGCGAAACCGGAAACAGTCCTTCCTGTTTTTGCGTCGGTTGTGAAACGACTTTTTCATAGGCTTCTGGTGTCAAAGGACTGCTGATACTAGTTGTCATATATCCTTCTCTTTCAAAGTTCCCCTATAAAGTCTCTAATTTTTTTTTGTCAAGTATCAAGCGGCTTATGTTGGCATAATAAGTGTCTTTGCGTACTAGTGGAGAAACTCACAAAAGATGTTTCAGCGCTTGGAGCACAACGCCAGGCTCTTTTAACAGATGCTGCGCAACTTGATTACAAGGAGCGTTTTGCTCATTACAAGGAGCATATTACTGCTTTAGGGTCGGATGCTCAAAGGCTACGTGTTAGAATGAGAGGAGAAAATTTCCGGAGCCTATTTTGCTGGAGCATCTTCAACCGACTATGCGCCCGGATCAGGCGAATGAGGTCCATGTAAACACAGAGATTGCACGCCTCAAAAAGAGTAGTTGCCGCAGTTCGTGCCCCACAACAGGTAGGTATTCTGGAGAAGAGCGGAGTACAGGTTGGTTCGGGACAAATGCAGCAGTCACAAGAGGATCGTGTTCCTGTAGGCAAAAAAAAGTAAGACGGCAAGCATACCTCTTCTTGAACAAGAGGAGGTATGCCTTTCAAAAAACCTCCAAGAGCGCCGTAGTTACTCTTGGGGTTGTCCAAAATTAATTGTAATAAAAAAGCTATCAACGACATACTAGAGTACTTTTTTTGTATCTTTTTATGATTGAAAAAACAATTACATTCAGCTGTTTCATCGCTATTCTGAGGCGCTTGAGTTTTTGGGAAGAGGCGAAGAGCCCTAAAAAAAGACATACTCCGCCTTTTCCTCCCTCATTTTCCCCCTGGATTTCTTCTACGTGTATAGAAGGATCTACGGGAAATATTTTAAAAGAACTTGGTCTTCCCGAGATTGTGGTTCAGGAGCATGTGAAAAAACAGTTTGAGATTAAAAATATCGCTCAAGAAGATTCGACCAGAGATACCCATTGTTGTCACGCCTATCCACTCATAATCGCTCGTCTTATCCAGAAATTTACCAATGCTCGATTCAGATATTCAGAGCACTGAGAAAGTTATGATCTGGCATATAGCTGTGTTGGTTTAGTTGAAGATTGTGGGCGAAAACAAAAACCTATTGTAGGATGCTTTACGGAGGGTTTTTTCTCTGATGACACCATAGATGGTAAAAAAGGGGAGCTGTTTCATCATTGCTTTTTTGAAGATTCATCAGCTCATTGTATTGCTNNCAGAAGCCTATTGTGGGGCGCTTTACAGAAGGCTTTTTTTCTGAAGATACTGTAGATGGCGATAAAGGAGAGCTATTTCATCACTGCTTTTACGAAGATTCGTCAGCTCATTGTATTGCTCAGTATGAGCAAAATTCTGCATTTGATAAAGATGCAGAACTTGAAGATATGTTAGAGCAAGGCAAGGGCTCCACAATGGATTGCAGGCCATTTGCTCGCTTTCGCATCACATTTGGGCCTTATTCCTGCATTGTAGATGATATTGTAGAGCAAGTCCGTTATACACTTGCGTTCCAGCGAAGAATAGAGATTAACCTAGAAACGGCTGTTGAATTGCTCCGCAAATAGAGAATTTCGGGAGGCCTCCTCTCAAAATCCATTTTTTCCTCAATTCTTTATCCTCACCTAAATGGTGATTCGACAACCATCTTGTCTTTCCAAGATTCTCAGAGAGAAAATCAGGCATTTTCACATCTACTGAGCAGTTGAACTGCCGTTTCTAGGTTAAACTATTCTTTCCCTATTGATTTCACCCCACTTCCTTCCTATAAACGAAAGCCTCTTTATATGTAACTCGCTCATTCATAGGAACTTATGCATGCAACTGTCAAAGTCGAGTTTACAGTCTCTTGTTCGCAGCATGAATGGTGCTAAAGGTACCTGCCTGTCCCAGATCATTCCGCCAAAACAGCTTGGCATTCAGCAGCAATTTTCTGTTCGAGTGCATGCATATAATTTTCGAAACTGTACATAGAGAACTTCTTGTACCAATGCCTCTACAGAAGACGAATCCTCCTCAAATGATTCAAGAGGGAAGATTTCGTTTCCAATAAGAATATGCTTTTGGTGATTGGTTCTTGCTTGATCAAGGCTTTCTTTCTCTACAATGAGAGCATGTTGCTCTTTGTGATGAACTGGATGACGAATAAATCGGCCTGAAATGGGGCATAGGACTTTATTTACGCCTTTTGCTCTTAAATCATTTAAAAATGCTTGTTCCTCTTCCGTAGTTTGAAAAGGCATAATTGGGGCTTGATTTTTACCTCGAATGTCGCGAGCAATTTCAGGTGCTTTTTCTAGTTCAGCAGCAATCTGGATCAATGGATCATCAGACCAAGGATACCCAAAGATGGAGCAGACATCGCCAAAAAGAACGCCCCCTAAAGATGGATGTACTATCCCAACCAGGGAGGCACATTCATATGCTATAAGTGCAAATGGACGAGAAACCGCTTTAACAATTGTCTCAACAAGTTTGTACAGCCTTTCAGAGAAAGGTTTTCCTTTTGTGTTATACCATAGGGGAGCTAAAGAGAGAGAACGGGCGCTATAGCAGATAAAAGATCTTGTGGTGATGAAAGGAAGACCAAGCGTTAAAATAGCCCAGTCAAGAGATCGTACTGTCCGCGCTTGTGTTGAGCGCTCTTTTCTAAAATAATCGACGATCTCCAAGCCTACATCTAGGGCTTGAATTACGGTTGCAACGTTTGAAATTGCCATTTTTACCTCCTATCAATGTTTGATATATAATTGATCATAAACTCAGTTTTTACCCCAAAGGATTTATTTGCGCCTCTCCAAACCCTGCTGCCTGAATTTCTTCGGAGATTTTCCTGAGGTCTATTTCAAGCCTTCCTTGAAAACCACTCTTATCTAGTTGTATGTGAGCACTATCAAAGGGAATGCCCTGAGGCCACTCTGGGGGTAGTTGATGAGGGCTCTCCTCTAACCACTTTTGCAATACCTTCTCTTCGTAACAATTAGATATATCGCCATTGGGACAGACAATAAATCGGATTGGGTCGTGGCTGATCTGGCAATGAAATCGTTGCATTCTTGGATCATCCCAGATCATTCGTGGGATGATTTGGAGGGTTGCTGGATTTAAAAGAGCCTTATAGCCAGTAGAAATTTCCTGATTGAGTTCGTGTAATTTTCGAAATTGTACATAGAGAGCTTCTTGTGCCAATACCTCTACAGAAGGCGAATCCTCCGCAAATGATTCAAGAGGGAAGGTTTCGGTTCCGATAAGAATACGCTCTTGGTGATTGGCCCTTGCTTGATCAAGGCTCTCTTTATCTACAATAAGAGCGTGTTGCTCTTTGTGATGTACCGGATGATGGATAAATCGCCCTGAAATAGGGCATAGGACTTGTTTTATGCCGTTTGCGCTCAACTCCTTTAAAAATGCTTGTTCATCTTCCCTAGTTTGAAAAGGCATAATGGAAGTTTGATTTTCACCTTGAATGATGCGAAGAAATTCACGCGATCTATAACGCTCCACAACTAAGACAATATAGCGAGGCGGTATAATTTTGAATTGTGCAGTAGCAAATTTCCTCACATTATCCAAGAGAGGTTCAGGTTGATGTGTGGATATTATAGTATAAAGATCCTTTTGAGTCGGAGGCGAGGGAGGATTTTGGTCTACCTGTTCTGCCTGTACTTCAACA
>PMZB01000053.1 GCA_003170575.1 Chlamydiia bacterium
GAACTGCCGTTTTTAGGATAAAGGTCGGCATCATCAAGAGAGCGAACAATGATATTCATGAAAAAAAAGATATGAATGATAAACTTTTTCCTGAGATAGTGGCAGCATCATATGCTCTCTGACGTACTGTTTGGTTTTACTAATTTGGCAAAGCTTGTTTGGCTGATAAGCCATCAAGCCGCACGGCATATCCCAGGCGGCCAATCCTTATCAACCAAAATAGTTACTCTGAAGGGTTCCATTTGATCTGATTTGTCCCATGAAGGTGAGGGTTTAAAGAGCAATTCGCACGATCCAAGAGAAGGAGCATGAAATATAAAGCGAAACTTTCCTCCATTCGGTGGAATGCTCTTACTATAAGGACAATACTGTAAGATGGAAGAACTGGCTGTGAACTCCCATGAATGCCCAGCTGTCCCATTACCCGGGAGTATAATCCTGATCCACTCCCACCGCATAACACTAATTGTTTTTCCATTATCTTTCCAAGAGATATCTCTATACTCCATAACAGCAGGAAGCTGATAAAGAACAGCAAAAGAACAGAGACAAGCAATAAGCACATTTTTCATCATATTCATAATAATACACCTAATCGAAATTACAAGATTCAAACTCTACGAGAAGAAGCTCTCTCCTGTCCGTTCGGCAAGCTTTGGCTCCAATAAGAATTGGCGTACGCCAATTCGTCATTCCTTCTCTACAGCATACGTCGGCTTCATCCAGGGGAAGAAGAGCACATCGCGGATCGAGTGGCTGTTGGTGAAGAGCATGACAAGCCGATCAATGCCGATGCCGAGCCCTCCTGTCGGAGGCATGCCTTGACATAGGGCTTCGACGAATTCTTCATCAAAGGGCGTGGCTTCCTCATCTCCTTTTTCCCGCCGTTCGGCCTGGTGCTCAAGGAGTTTTCTTTGCAGCTCTGGGTCATTGAGNNGTAATGTGATGGGGTTGGATCAGATGATGCTGCACTTTCGTTTCAAAAATGTGGGCTATAAGAAGTCCGCGATTAGATTCAGCAATCTCCTTAGGATCCATTCCATCCTGGCTCAAAATGGCCCTCATGTCATCTTCTGAAAGGGCATCGCAATCTAAATTTGCATACTTTTTTATGCTCTCTTTCATGCTGAGACGTATCCAAGGAGCTTTAAAATCTATTATCACGCTTTCTTGTTTTTCAGGAAGAAAGAAAGCAACTTGGGTGGTGTCATGAAGAGCAAGAGCGATTTTTTCAATCAGGGTTTCTGTCAGATGCATAATGTCATTATAGTCCCAATAAGCTGCATAGGCCTCAAGCATCGTAAATTCAGGGTTATGCATCCTGTCGATGCCTTCGTTCCGGAACACTTTCCCTATTTCAAATACGCGATCCAGGCCGCCCACGATGAGCTTTTTCAGCGAGATCTCAAGCGAGATGCGCAAAAACATCTTTTGGTCTAACGCATTGAGAACTGTGGTAAAGGGTCGAGCTTCTGCGCCTCCGTACAAGGATCCAAGAATAGGAGTTTCTACTTCAGTAAATTGGAGCTCATCAAAATGATGGCGTATGAGCTGCAGAATTTTACTCCTGTCTTTAAACACTTTGAGCACAGAGGGGTTGCTGATAAGATCCAGCCACCGTTTTCTGTAGCGCATTTCTTTATCTGCAAGACCGCTGTGCTTGTCAGGCAAGGGAAGAAGGGTTTTTGTCAGAAGCGTTGCTTTTTTGACAAGGATCGTGAGCTCGCCTTTTTGGGTGTGAAAAAGATGTCCTTCTACCCCGATAATGTCTCCAAGATCGATCTTTTTTTCGATGAGTTTAAGCGGTGTTGTTTCGTCTGTTGGCGTATAGCCGCTGAATTCTGTCACATCCCGGTTGAACATGACTTGAATGCGGCCAGATTTATCCTGGATCTGCCCAAACGCATTTTTCCCCATTGGCCGAAAAAGAACAAGCCGTCCTGCTACAGATACACAGGGCGTTTCCCCAGCTTCTGCTTCATGGTTCCCTCCAATTTTTACAGGGCCCCAAAGCTTTGCAAGATCTGCACTATCATGGCTAGGGTTATACTTTGGAGGAAACGGGTCGATGCCCATTTCTCGAAGCTCTTGAAGCTTCCTCTGACGGTTTTGAAACTCTTCTGTGTCATGGTATTCTGGTTTTGTCATATGCTTACTCAAGGTTTTTAATAACTTTAGCTACAAGATCGTACTCAGAAACGCCCGTAATTTCAACTAGATATCTTTTGCCAAAAGCCTTTACCTGAGAAGGGTCGTTAATGATGACGATAGGATCTATCTCGGGGCATTGTCCTGCGTGACGCCCAGCTAAAAGAAGCTTTGTCTCTGGATGGTATCCGTCAACGACAATGGGTAAAGGCTTGCCCACAAGTTTTTGGAGATTTTTCTTTACAATCTTTTTCTGAAGAGTAATCAGTCTTCTGCACCTGCTTTCTTTAATCTCTTCTGGAACATGGTTAGGAAGGGAAAATGAGCTGCTCAATTCTTCTTTGGAATAGGCGAAAATCCCTAAATGGCTAAACTGCGTATCTTCCACAAAGGTACATAACTTTTCAAAATGAGATTCTTCCTCTCCGGGGAATCCGACGATCAAGCTCGTTCTCAGTGTAATGGCAGGCATGGCGGTTCGTAAAAGAGAAATGCATTCCTCGATATGTTGTCGTGTGGTTTTTCTGCGCATTGCTTTCAAAATGGTGTCGTCAATATGTTGAATAGGCATGTCAAGATAGGGGAGTATTCTTTGATCTGATGCCATGAGCTCCACAAATTCTTTGGTGATTTCATCAGGGTATACATAGAGGAGCCTGATAAAAAAATCCTTTTCAATCTCAAGCACTTTTCTCAAGAGTGAGATAAGCCCGTCAGAACCTTTATATCCAAGATCTTTTCCCCAGTCGCCAAGATCTTGAGCTACAAAAATAAGTTCTTTGACTCCGCGGTTAAGCAAGGACTTTATTTCATTGAGAATTTGTGCTTCAGGCTTGCTTTTAAGAGGCCCTTTGATTTGGGGAATAATGCAGTAGGAACATCCTTTTTTACACCCCTCCG
The DNA here is from genome assembly GCA_003170575.1 of Chlamydiia bacterium. Lineage (GTDB taxonomy): Bacteria > Chlamydiota > Chlamydiia > Chlamydiales > FEN-1388 > FEN-1388. Next base: position 3,049 of record PMZB01000053.1, read on the forward strand.
CAATTTTCACGTATGCATAATGCGGGGGAGTAGAAAGGGTCCGAGGAGTTTCTTCGCACCCAAGGAAACTTTTTTTCGCGGAAATACAAACTGCGGGTTTTTCAGCTGAAAGGGCGGTTAAGATTTCTTCAACGTCTCCAGAGCCTAAACAGTAGTGAATCTCATTTTTAAATTGTTCAAGCGAACCATCTTTTAGCTGAACTAAACAGCCTGCCACTATGACCTTGGTGTGTGGTTCTTTTTGCTCCAATACTGACCGTATCGTTTGAAGAGCTTCCTGCCTGGCTGCTTCAAGAAAACCGCATGTATTAATGATGATAAAATCTGCTTGATCGAGCGAGGTAACAATAGTATATCCATGAGTCGTTGCCAAGCCTACCATCACCTCTGTGTCAATAACATTGCGAGGACAGCCTAAGCT
>PMZB01000233.1 GCA_003170575.1 Chlamydiia bacterium
CATATCAGTTTCCTCGATCAGTGGTGATCTTCAAGGATTCGTCATTTGTGAACTTGACCGGCGTAGAGCCTCTCCGTGGAGGAAATCAACAACCCCTTCTGAAGCGAGTGTACAATCCGGATAAAGGGCAGTGGTTTTTGAAAAAAATATGCTTCTCAACTGTGCAGGAGACTCTTGCGAATTTTATATGGATAAGTAACGATATTTCTCCCCAAGTCCGTAATGGTCTTTCAGAAATTCCCTATTTTGAAAGGGGAAAGAGAGGCTGTACGTATTATGAAAAAGAATATCCCGGAACTGTTGCTTCATTGTACCGTTCAACAAAGAACATCCCCTTTCATTTTGATGCACTTACAGATCTCAATCTCGCTCTTCATACTATTCACTCACTTATATACTCTCCCCCCACTCTAAGCATGCCCTCAATACAATTTTCAACTATGCCATCCGCATTTTGTTATCATGGAGATATTTCTCCAAATAATGTAGTTTATGAACTAGAAAACCCATCTCAGGACGGAGGGACAATTATCAGTCGTCTGCGATTTGGTGACTTGGGAGCGGCAGCAGAACCAAAAAAAATATATTTTACCCCCGGGTGGAATTCACCAGAAGGGACGCAATTTGTATGTTCTTCCCACACTGATGATGAAATAGCCTCATTTAATTTTAAATATGGGAGAAAAAAGGATGCCTGGGCTTTTGGACTTTTGGCAGCCTCGCTCGTTAACGGAGGATTCATTTATCCACCCTCAACACAAGTAACTCTGCCTAACCTTTCTTTTATATACTCCAAGATACAATTTATGCGAGATGGGCATCCGGATGACTCCGAGATAGCAGATTTAACGCAAGAAGAAGTTGATGCAGCCCTCGCTGAAACTGTATCCCAAATAGATCAATCTACAGAAATAGGCAAAAAGCTTGCCCACTGGTGGAAAACGATCGGTTCCTGGCTCCAAGTGGACCCTGAAAAACGAAGCGATCTTAAGGACTGTTTTCTATAAAGGCTTTTGTAGAACTCAGACGTATACTTGAGGCAAAGCGTTTCTTTTTCCCGATAGGGAAAAAGTGTATGGTACGCTTCTTGGACCATTGGGAACAAAAGATCTACTGTTGCACGGCAGCGATATGGCGCCCCTAAATTCCCCCTCTCAATACTTTACTCATAGCCTTACCAAAAAATTATTGCATAAAATAAATTTATTTTTATAATAAGAGAAAAGACTAAACGTGAATTATAGGGAGAAAATTTGTATGTCAGTTGAACAACCGCCTCAAGGGCCATCATACTTAGACCGATTTTTGATCGGTGCAGACAAAATCTTAGATCGAGTTCCCCTTTTTAGCACTCTTACTAATGCAGTGAATCTTGTGATAAAACGTGTACTCAATGCTGTTTACAAAGCTCCGACAGAACCTACTTCGCATTATTTTCGGCATCTTATGCTTAAAGATACTGGAAAATGTGCAAAGCTTCTCGTCCCCGGCATGAATATTTATGTAGCGACCCACGTGAGCCCATACGAGAAAGGAAAGTATTATGAAAAAATGGGAGATAAAGACAGTGCGATTGAAGAATATGAGAAAGGCGAGGAACAACATGACCCTAATGCCTGCTACGAACTGGCCATGTACAACCGATCAAAGTATCCTGGGATACATGAGGTGGCAGACGACCATTTGGACAAGGCTGCTAAGTATGGACACCTTAAGGCAATGAAAGAGCTTCTTGACAGGATTCACCAAAAGCCAGAAGAAGAGCTAATACTAATTAAATCCCTACAAGGGGCTTGTAGTGAGAAAGCCAAATTAAATCTAGGTGTGTGTTTGCTCAAGACTGACAATAAGGACCTCAGAAAGGAGGGTGAAAACGTACTCCTTGAACTTGCTAAGCAAGATAATAGAGAGGCACAGTATGAATTAAGTAAGGTCACACCTTCGAAAGAAGCGGCTGAGTGGCTTACGAAAGCTGCAGATAAGGGGCATAAGCAAGCCCAGTATGACTTAGGGCTGCATTATTTGGCTAAAGCAGTTGAAGATCCGCGGCTAGTTGACTGGTGTTTTGGGGAAGCCGAGAAGTACTTTAGCATGGCTGCGAAACAGGGTCACGATGTGGCTCAGTGTGAAGTACATTGGTGTAAATGGACATTCGGCAAAGAAGGACCAAACTGGATGAGAACTGCTGCATTCAAAGGCATTCCTCGTTCTATGTACTATTATGGTCGCCACCTGCTGGATAGTTCAAGCGAAAAGGATCGAACTAAGGGTATAGGCTTGCTTCAAAAAGCTGCGGAGAAAGGTGAAAATGATGCAAAGTATTATCTAGGGACCTCTTTGCTGAAAGGCACCCACCACATATCTAAGAACGAACAAGAAGCCGTGAAATTGCTTAGGGAGGCAGCTCGCGGGGGGCATAAAGAAGCAATATATGAATTAGGCATCTATTTAGTAGAGCATAAGGAGGCGGAAATTATTCAAGATGAGGGAGTGAAGTTGCTTCAAGATCTTGCAGATCATAATCACACGAAAGCACAGTTTCATTTGGGCATGTATTTTCTGAAACAAAAGGATCCTGCTCTTCAAGCACGTGGTGAGGCCTTACTCAGAGACGCTGCGAATCTAGGCAGTGCGCTCGCCCAGTATGAATTAGGTATGCATTTTTTGAAGGGAGAAACCATAGAGGAGGGTAAATCTCTGCTTCACAAATTTCTGGAGACAACAAGCCCCTCAGCAAATCGAGCCCGTAGAGATGAAGCAAAATATGAACTGTCCTTGTTAGAAACGAAAGAAAAAGATGAGGCTACGCAAAAGGAAGGCTGGACTTACCTAAAAGATCTTGCATACCAGGGATACCCGAAGGCACAGTATATTGTAGGTTTGGAATATTTGAAAAGCACGGAACAGGAGTTTCAAAATGCAGGGCTCAAACTTCTAGAAAATGCAAGTAGTGCTGGCCACATTGATGCCGCTTATCAACGAGCTAGCTGGGCGCGTGCACACGGTTTGCGTATCCCTAGAGAGCCCTATTTCAGGATTGCCGCAAACGCAGGGCATACACAAGCACAATATGAACTTGCCATGGAATTGATGGGTGGGTGGAATTGGAATTGGAACCGTTGTACAAAGGTGCCAATGGAAATACCATTGGGGTATAAGAAGAGCCTTGAAGACTATCAAGCAGAAATAAAAGAAAAAAACAAGCCAGGGATAGAACAGCTTCTAAAAGGCCGTGCTGAATGTATTCAGTTACTTGAAAAAGCTACAGCAGCCAATTATGCTCCAGCTCAATGTTGGTTAGGCATATGTTATCGAGATGGTTGGGGTGTGGATAGGGACCCGGGAAAAGCTGTACAATTGTTTCAGTCTTCCGCAAAGCAAAATTATGGAGAGGCAGTTTTTGAACTTGCCAACTGTTATCGCGATGGAATTGGTGTCCAGAAAGACCCACAACAGTACAGTCATTTTCTTGAAATGGCCGCAGAACTTAATTACAGTCAAGCACAGTATGAACTGGGCAAGACCCTATTAGACAATAATCCTGCTAAAGCAGTGGACTTGCTTAGGAAAGCAGTAAAAAATAATTACATATATGCACATTATGAATTGGGCAAGTATTTGCTCACCTCTCAGGATTCTAAAGAGATAAAGGAACAGGATTCTGAATTGATTATCGAAGCGGAGGGACTGCTTAATAAGTTAATCGACACGCTCACTTATCGAAACGATCCGAATAGAACCGAAGCAGCATATGTTCTAGGAAAGCATTTTCTTTTGTCACCTGATGGGGACACAAGAAAAAAAGGCTTTGACTTGCTTTTAGAGGCTGCATACCAAAATCATTTAGAAGCATGCAAGCTCGTAAGTGAATGTTATACTAAGGGAAAGGGAACAGGGGTGGATGATAACAAAGCTCAGAACTGGGCAAACAAAGCCCGCTCGCTTGAATCCGAAGGAAAGTAATGATTAAAATTACCATAGAGATCACAGAGAAATAGAACACAATATTTCTTTCTCTGTGATCCCTGTGGGCTCTGCGGTAAAATAATTCTACAATAACTTTGCTTAACTTTTGGTAATAGGATGCATACCCATTCCCGCTAATTCATTGAGTTGGCGAAAGCCAATTCCCCCACTTGTTTGGGTATATCTTAACTCAATGCGCGAGCTTTTTTCATCCTGAAGCGCATGTGCCGTGAGAATCGTTTGCTCAAAAGAAGCGCATGTGCTGAGCATGAAGCTTCTTCGCTCAGCATCAAGGGAGCTTTCAAAGTCATCGATCAGAAAGATGGGTTCTTCATGGGAGCGGTTGAAAAGAAGCTTCCATTCGGCAAGGCGCAGGGCAAGGGCTGCTGAGCGCGCCTGGCCAAGGCTTGCGAGAGAGCGAAGAGGGCGCTCTTGGATAGACCACTCGATATCATCTCGATGAGGCCCAATAAGTGTGGCCGCAACACGTGCCTCATAGTCACGCCTGGAGGCATATTGGTTGATATACCATGCCTCAACCTCCTTTTCCGCAAGCGGGGGCTGAGACGTATACTTGAGGCAAAGCGTTTCTTTTTCCCGATAGGGAAAAAGTGTATGGTACGCTTCTTGGACCATTGGGAACAAAAGATCTACTGTTGCACGGCGCTGCTGCACAATATAGGCGCCCGCCTTTGCAAGCTGCTCTTCCCAGGCGCTCATGGTGTGAAACTCTTTTTTCTTGAGCAGTCTATTTCGTTGAGAAAGAGCTCGTGAGTATCTTTTAAGCTGGTCTAGATAAAATGGATCGATCTGGGATATCTGCTCATCAAGAAACCGCCGGCGAAGCGCTGGAGGGCCAAAAATGAGCTCTTGATCTTCAGGGGTTGCAGTTACCCCCAAAAGGTTCCCAAGAAGACTTGATGTTGTTTCTTGCAGCTCTCCATCAAGCGTGACACTGCGCCGCTCCCCGTCATACTTAAGCGCAATCGTTTTTTCAACGCCGGAAATATTAACTCTGGCTTCGATGAGAAAGGCTTTTTCCCCATGCTTAATCAGATCCCGAAGCTGGTTTGTTCGAAAAGAGCTTCCAATAATAAGAAGATGCAGGGCTTCGAGTACTGAGGTCTTGCCTTGTGCATTTGGTCCAATAAGTTCATTGAGCCCTTGAACAAGCTTAACCTCTTGCTTTTCTAGATTGCGAAAATGACAAACATAGAGTGATTCCACTCTCATCTTATGGACCAAGGCGAAGCGGCATCAGGACATAGAGTGGCGATGGCGATGGGATAAGGGTCGTGCCAAACTCAACGTCCGAGATGACGACAGGGTTAAAAGCATCCTGGAAGCCCAGGTACACATACTCATTTCCACTATGCCGCAGCACATCGATGAAAAAAAGTGGGTTGAAGGCAATCTCAAAACGCGGTCCAGAATAATTGACAGCCATGGACACCTTGCCCTCGCCAATATCAGCAGTATTCGCTGCTATGTGAAGAATCCCCTCCTCGAAAGTAAATCGAACAGAATTGTTCTGGTCCGAGATAAAGAGCGCTGTTTGCCTAAGGAGCGACTCAAGCTCTTCACGATGGATTGGGATAACTGCTGTTGAATGTGTTGGAATAACCCGCTCTACATCAGGGTACTCCCCTGCCAAAAGTTTTGTCATGACAAGATTGTTTCCCGCCTCAACCGCAATCTTATCCTGCATCAGATACACAGTCGCGTTTTCATCTATCGGTTTAATATTCTTCACAATCTCGTCAACAGCTTTTGCAGGGATAATACACTCATAGGTAATCGGCTTTTCAATTTGAACAGGAATCGTAGTACGAGCAAGGCGCTTGCCATCAGTTCCAATAAAAAGAGCTGTTTCATCGCTGACAGAAAGGTAGAGGCCTGTTAAAAGATACCTGCTTTCCTCCCTGGAAACTGCAAAGGCAGTATGGTTAAGCGCAGCGTACAGATCCTTTTGTTTAATAACAACATGCTGCGCTCCTGTAAGGTCCGGCAAGGCTGGATAATCAGCCTTGGGCATGCCATTCATGCGGAAGGTCGAGGAGTCCGCTACAACTTGATTGACTTCTTTGTCATTGGCCGAAACTTCAATGTAGGACACATTAAGCTCTTTAAGCAATGAAGCAAGCCTCCGCGCTGGGATTGTTGTGACGCCAGGCTCAATCACTTTTGCAGTTCCAGTAAAGCGCACTCCCACGGTCAAATCTGTTGCGGTAATTACAACGCGCGAGTCAGAAGCCTCCACAAGTATGTTTGAGAGAATTGGCATTGGAGTTCTTTGCCCGACAATATTCTGTACACCATTGACAAGCTCGCTGAGCTCGCTTCGCGCCATGAGAAATTTCATAACCCTTCCACCTCAAAAAATACAAAAAATTGATCCTTGACTTTGATCGCACCATACTAGCTTTCATGGTGTCACATTGTCAATGTGGAAGTGGAATGTCACGGGATAAGGATAAGGCGTAAAGGCAGAACATCTTTATCTGTTCAGTACACAACAATTTCTTCTTCTATCCCTAAGTGTAAATTTATGTTGCATGCAGAAGCAGCTCTTTTCCGCCTGTAGGTATGTATGAACAGTTTCCTTTAGAATGCGGCATTCCGTTTTAAACCGCTATCTTGCGCAAGCTCCTCGCCCAAGTCTCGACTTGGGCATTCGTCTCTGGCGACGCTCAGAGCGCAAGATAGGTAGCAAGCCCTGGTTTTAATGCGGGTGCCCTTTCCAATGGGTTTCCCGGCATGACCCCTCAATGCAGACTGAAACAGTACATCGACATTTGATTAAGGTTTTTTCGAAGGAAGTTCCGGTAAAAGTATTTCCATTATGGCACATAGTACAGCGCTGGCTCACAAGTTCTATGACTTTTATCTTGAAATTTTCAAAATTTGTATGATCTTCAGGATCAGGCACCATCTTTTGGCGGAGTGCGTCTAAAGAGTGTTTTACGATACTAGGATCTAATGACCTATCTATGCGAGCTTCCCTTGCAATTATTTCATTCAGTTCTTGTTCCTGTGCTTGAGAAAGTTTTTTTGGCTCTGCTGGTTGAGAAGAGAGTGTGTCAAGTGAAAGAGATAAGGATCCAGATGGCTGTATGTTTTTATGTTTAAAGAAGTAAGTTTTGTGATAACGCCTAGTGGGATCAGTGGGAGCAGGGCTTTTTCTTGATCGAACCAATGTAGCTACCGTCGTGATGCTAAAAGCAGCAAGAGAAGCGATTTTCCACGAATTTGTGAGAGGATAGACTGAGAGAATGGCCGCGAGGTTTGCTACGGCAATATCCCCAATGAACCATGTTAATTTCCTTTCAGATAGAGCCTTCAGAAAATAGCGAGCGGCTACTATGCCGCCACCCACAATAGACAGCACTTTAGCTGATGAAACAAGAAAATCACTTATTTTTGACATAGGTTGTGTGGTATAGGAGGAATCAGTTCTGCCGGCTAAGTCAGTGGATTCAGCGTTTTGATTTAATGGAGTATTGGCGGGGAACTTATTTTTGTTTAAACAAAATACAAAGCAGTTACCCGCACGTCCAAGTTTCTTCCCGCATTCCGTAAGACAATCTATACC
>PMZB01000243.1 GCA_003170575.1 Chlamydiia bacterium
GGCTCACAGATATCTGTGAGCCTGTTGATTGGATTGATGGAGGTGGAGAGAATCGAACTCTCGTCCTTAGAGACCTTGAGCAAAGGCTACTTCTACGTGCGTAGCACCTTTATACTTGTTAGGAAAAAGCCATCAGTGAAAGGTGCGACAGGCAAGGCTTTCTCCACTTGTGATATCCTCTCCTCGATCTCTACCTCACAAGTTGTGTAGTGACGAGACACCAAGAATATAAACGATAGTTATTGAAGAACCCTTGGTCCAATCCTTCTCCTATCGAGCTATTTAAACTGTTAGGTTTAAATGGCTACCAAATCCATCTCCCTTACTTGCGTAAAATCGACGAACATGGTTTTTGCTGGTTTAGCAGCATTTTTGTTTTGCCGGATGATTTAGGAGGCCTACCGACATCCTCCGCACGCCATAACCTCCAAAATCCTAAGTCGAAACCAGTACACCCCCGTAAGAGTAGAATTTGAAGCCTTATGACAACATCATTATACAAAATATTGGAATTGGAAGCAAGGTATTCGTCGAAATGTTTCGGAAATATTTAGGTGCCGGCCTCTCAACACTTATGCGTCGAATTTTTTAGGCACATTAGTGTATAGTATTTTAACTGAATAACAAGAAATTTTGGCATGGGCACGAGCCCCTAAATAAATTCTAAGGAAAAACTATGTTTTCCCCTGTTGATACAAAGACACCGCTTGCCAAGCAAGAGCTTAAAGTTTTGACGCTGTGGCGAGAGAAGAAAATTTTAGAGAAAAGCCTGGAGCAGGGAAAGAGCCGGCCGGTTTTCTCCTTTTATGATGGGCCTCCATTTGCCACAGGGCTGCCGCACTATGGGCATTTGCTTGTGGGCACGATAAAGGATGTGGTTCTCCGATATAAAGCTATGCGTGGATATCAGGTGTCCAGAAGATTTGGGTGGGATTGCCATGGACTCCCCATCGAGAATGAGATTGAAAAGGCGAAGGATCTCTCCGGTGCGAGCTCAATTGAGGCATTTGGCATCGACAAGTTCAATGAAGAGTGCCGCAGGATCGTGCTTCGCTACACCATGGAATGGGAGAGCACTGTAGAGCGGTTTGGACGATGGGTCGATTTTAACGATACCTATCGAACCATGGACAGATCGTTCATGGAGTCTGTGTGGTGGGTCTTTGGGGAACTCTGGAAAAAAGGACTTATCTATGAAGGGTATAAAGTCATGCCCTTCTCAGCCAAGTTAGGCACCCCTCTTTCCAACTTTGAGGCAAGCGAAAATTACAAAGAGGTAGATGACCCCTCTCTTGTTGTGGCACTTTCTCTGGAAGATGATCCTAACACTTCTCTTCTTGTATGGACAACTACTCCCTGGACCCTCCCCTCAAACCTTGCTGTGATGGCGCATCCTGATGTTGATTATGTGGTGCTGGAGCATACGTCGCAGAAAAAACGGTTTATCCTGGCGCAGGCGAGAGTTGAGATGGCGCTCAAAGACCATCACGACTGGCATGTTGTTGGAAAGATGAAAGGAAAAGAGCTTGAAGGAAAACGCTATCAGCCGCTCTTTCCCTACTTTTTGAATATGAAAGAGAAGGGCGCGTTCAGGGTAATTTTGGATGAATTTGTGCATCTTGATGAGGGAACAGGGCTTGTACACTCGGCTCCAGGCTTTGGCGAGGCAGATTTTTACGCCTGTCAAAGAGCTGGAATTCCTGTTGTGTGCCCTGTAGATATGAACGGCAAGTTCACAGATGAGGTTCCTGAATATGTTGGCAGGTTTGTGAAGGATTGTGATGGAGATATTATAAGAGAGCTTAAAAAGCAGGGCAAACTTATCTCCCATCACACAGTCCACCACAGATACCCATTCTGCTGGCGATCAGACACCCCCCTTATCTACAAAGCTGTGTCGACCTGGTTTGTGGCGGTAGAAAAGATAAAAGATAAAATTCTGAAGGCAAATGATGCTATCTGCTGGGTGCCCGAACACATCAAATATGGCCGGTTTGGAAAATGGCTGGAAAATGCGCGTGACTGGGCTATCAGCCGAAATCGATATTGGGGAACACCCATTCCTCTGTGGCGGTCTGAAGATGGGGAGATTATTGTCATTGAAAGTGTGAAGCAGTTAGAAGACCTGACAGGGGAAAAAGTAGGGGATCTTCATCGTCATTTTATTGACCATCTGACCATTAAAAAAGACGGAAAGACCTTTACACGTATTCCAGAAGTGTTTGACTGCTGGTTTGAGTCAGGATCTATGCCCTATGCACAGTGGCATTATCCTTTTGAAAATCAAGAGATTTTTGAAATGGAGTTTCCCGCAGAGTTTATCGCTGAGGCGCAAGACCAGACACGCGGATGGTTTTACACGCTTACAGTACTTTCAGCAGCACTTTATGATAAGCCTGCATTCAAAAATGTGATTGTGAATGGGATTGTGCTGGCAGCAGATGGCTCAAAAATGTCCAAGCGCCTTCGCAACTATCCTGACCCGCTTGAGGTAGTTGGAAAATACGGAGCTGATGCAGTGCGCTTGTACATGCTTGGAAGCCCTGTTGTCCATGGAGATGATCTTTGCTTTTCTGAGGCAGGAGTTGAGCTCACCTTGCGCCAGACGCTTTTGCCGCTTTGGAACGCATTCAGCTTTTTTGTCACCTATGCGCGCATCTACAATTGGGAGCCGCCAAAAGAATATAAACTTCCCCAAGCAGAGCTTGACCGGTGGATCTTGTCTATCACGGCAAAGCTTGTGGAAGATGTGTCAGCCGCCGTAGAAAAGTATGATCTCTGTTCTGCTACAATAACTCTTCCTGGCTTTGTAGATCAGTTGACCAACTGGTTTATTAGGCGAAGCCGCCGACGTTTCTGGTCGGACGAGGATTCACAGGATCGAAGAGAGGCCTTTGAGACCCTCTACAGAGTGCTTCTAACCTTCACAAAGGTTCTTGCTCCATTTGCTCCTTTTGCAACCGAACTTTTGTGGCAGAACTTAAGGAAAGAAGAAGATCCTGTTTCAGTACATCTAGAGGCTTTTCCTAAAAAAGATGTTTTCCCGCGTGATACAGCATTGGAAGCGGCCCATGCAATTGCGCAAAAAGCGACAAAACTTGCTCACGCACTGCGCAAGGGGCTAAAACTTAAGGTAAGACAGCCTCTTCCCAAAGCATATATTGTGACCAGAGATCCTGAGAGCAGGAAACTTCTGAGCGAGGTTGAGGCGGTTATCCTTGATGAGATTAACGTAAAGGCCTTAGAGATCAGTGATAACGAGCATCGATTTGTTTCGTTGAAGGCCAAACCCAACTTCCGCGTGCTTGGGAAAAAAGTGGGCCAGAAAATGAAAAGCGTGCAGCATGCGCTTGAACACTTGCCCTATAGCAAGCTCCAAGGGCTTTTGGCAACAGGCAAGCTCTCCATCCATCTTGATGATGACGGAAGAGTGGATCTTGTAGCCGAAGATGTGGAAGTTGTACGGGAAGTGCATGAAGGCGTTGTGGCTGTGCATGAAGAAGGGCTCACAGTAGCGCTTGAAGTCGCTCTTGACGAAGCACTCCTTGCTGAAGGGTTTGCGCGCGAGGTTGTGAATAAATTGAACACCATGCGGCGCGAAGCTGATCTTGTTGTCACAGACAGGATCGCAGTATCCATTGATACAACCGATCGAGCCAAGGCTTGGATCGAATCCTGGCTGCCCTATATCAAGGAAGAGACGCTTGCAACCTCGATCACCTTTGAAAAGACCCCGGGAGAATGGTGGGATTTGAATGGGGAGCGAGCAGTCATCTCATTGAGAAGAGTCTAGAGCCAGCTATTACATGATAGGACAGCCTGGCATCTCACGCCACATTGTTTCATGTTTTTCCATAGGGAGGTTTTTTTTCTCAATCAATTTGTGTATAACTCTGATGGATGAATCAATAAGGTCGCCAAATTTTTGCTGAAATTCTTCAGGAGATGAGAGAACAATATCGGTGTACTCCTCATCATTAAAAATGAAAAATGGAAAAAATCCTTGCTGCATAAGATAGATGTTCGCAAAAAGACGGGATAGCCTGCCATTACCATCTCCAAAGAGGTGGATACCTGTGATACCAAAGTGGATGAATGAGGCAATTTGATAGGGATGATAGGTTGTGCTTTTTAGCAGAGGGATAAGGCGCTCGAGGAATTGGTTGAGCAGAGGGACTATCCTTCCCGGAGCAGGAGCGACATATCCTAATTGTTTCTCCGCTGTCCAGTGTTGTTCAGTATAGTAGAGTCCCCCACGTTAAAAGGAGCCCCATCGAGCAGCTAGCTCCCCAATCTCTATGAGGCGTTGGCAGGTTTCAGGTTCTGTTGTTTTGTGGCATTCGATATATTCCCCAAAAGGGTCCTCTTCTGCTGTAGGGAAGACGAGCATTTCTTGAGATCGAAAAGGTTGTTCTTCTTCTTGCAGGAGATTATGGAGGCTGATGAGCAAATCCTGGAGTTCTTGTGCTGAATAGGTGCTGAGCGGGCGTTGGAGGACATTTGCTTCCACATATTTGAGCGTAGTTGTCCAGGGATTAAGAGTATTAAAGTACCGGGCCCCATTGGTGGTGAGGGCATTTTTACCCTCTTTTGAGTCTACGGCATGGGGATATAAAAAGAGATAGCCAGGTACTTCGAGAAGTGGCGGGTTATGAGGGTTCGGCCAGCGTGAGGAGAGAGTTTCAGTCAGAGGAAGCAACACATTGGTTTCCGGGTGGGGTGTAGCTCCAACTTTCCGAATGTGAGACACATCGAGAAGGCGTGCCAGTTCAGATTTGTTTTGGATAATTCGTATTGCGTGAGAACGGGGAAGAACATTGAGGGCACATCGGCAGGCCTTTAAGGCTGCGGTAAGAAGGGATTTTTGTTCTTCGATTGCTGTGTCAATGTCACTCGGAATGGAGTAACCAGGAGGAGGCGGTGTAAACCCTGGAACGAATGGCTGAAGCAGAGATATTCCTTGATAATGATCTGTTTGGAGTTGTGCCATGATATCGGTAATATTTTTTATCTCCCGCTTTTTCTCTCCTTTGTTTTGAACGGTAGGTTGAGCAGCGTCTTGAGTTTTCAATTTTTTTTGTGCATATTCTTGACATTCTTCAGTGGTCAAAGAACCTGGAGTTGCTTCTGCCATGCGTTTTCTTGAAACAGAGGGCTCGTTGCCAAGTCGGGATAACTCCTCTCTAATTAATGGCTCAATCGTCTTGTAGATATGAGAGCATTTGTCTTTGAGAGTTTGCGACAGATGTTCTACGGAAGAGATTGGGTTGGCTGAAGAAGAGCTTTGACATTCTTGGATGGCTTGCACCATAGTTTCAGCCTCAACCGGGTTCTCGTCTTCGAATAAAGAAGAAGCTTGATCAAGGTATGAAAGAAAAGTTTCGCTAATACAATTTGTGCTCATATAGGATCTCTTTGGTGTTTATCAAAAATAAAGAATAAAAACTTCTTCAATTTGTTTCGATACAGTATAGCAATCAAACACTTACTTTTGAAGAGTATGCAGAGTTTTTTTCTCAATTGAGAAAAATCTCTGCATAATTTTAGAGTTTTGACAATGCATATACCCGTTTAAATTGAAGAATCTCCTACATCGTTAAACTTGGGTTAGGAGGGGATTTGAACAAGTGTGTTAGTGGTGAATCCAGCTAATGCTTTTTTGAATGTCTCTCCAGAAACGACAATGGCCCATCCATGATACGGGTCCCGAAGGGTCACTTTGTCGAGATTTTCACTTATCTCATCCACGACAACCACATGACTGCCACCCTCCTGGACTGATACGACAGCGGGCCCGTTCTTCGTTATGGCTTTTCGCAAGCTATCTAGGGTATTTGGCACATCTTTAATGAGTGCAGTAAGTCCAGCTTTCTCTATAGCCCCCTGCATAGTCTTCTCGTCGCCAAGATTGGTCATACATAAGTAATCACGATCCGGGTCTTTTCCATGATCTACAATGAGCATTGTTGCTGCAGCTGCTGTGCAACCTCGTGTGGCTTGTTGTTGGATCACGGCTTTTGATTCTCCGGTGGTTGTCATGTACTTCTGAACTGGAACACCCATCTTTATTTCCAGATCCTTGAGGGGGCAAATTTCGATGATTTCGTTATCCGAGAACACTTTAATACGCCCGTGAACCGATTGGAGTTTACCATCCCTCATGCACACAGTATCTACTGAGGCCAGTGGGGGGTATTTCCGAGGTATTGTCGATTTGGAGCTTTCCGAAGCTGTGGTTGTCGTTTCTTCGCCCGTTTGGCCCATTTCTTCCGCTATTTTTTTAGCAAAGAGTAATATGTCAGTAGGTTGTTGCTCTGGTTTCTTCTTTTGTACTTTGTCGGTTTGTTGGTAGTGGTGCCAAAGATTAGAAACTTTTTCAAAAGTACTTATCTTATCTTCTGCGATCTTCAAGAATGCGTTATGCCCGCCATACGTTGTGCACAAACCTGCATCAACATTAATGAGTCTCATGGACTCAGTGATTCTAATAAAGCGTTTCGATTTACCTGGTGGATTATGAGCAATAACCTGGGCGATTTCTCGGGCATGCATCGACTTTAGGCCCTCGGCGAAGTCTTCCCACAATCCACCGCCAACAGGTTTATCACCCCCGCGGCTTTTACCGACTTGGAAAATAGGATGAGAAAAGTCGTTTTTTGTTACAGCATTTATTAAAAGCTCATTTAAATGATTTGCTAGCTTTGCTGCATCTATAGGAACAAGTGCTCCTTCCTTTTCTCTTATCTCATTGATAAGTATTTCTCTAATTGGAGTGCGCAATATCGCATGCTCATATAACCGGGTCCCGTCAGAATAAGCGAATTGAATTTTTCCGCTCTTTATATCTTCCTTTATTTTCTCTGCCATTTTCTTTGGGTCCGGGATATTCTTTAGATCGACATAAGAAAAATTCCCTTGTAAGAGCATCAATTCATGGTTGCCAAGAAGTCGTATGAATTTACCTCCTGCTGAGGAAGCCTCTTTTTGAATGCTTTCAAGATATTCATATGACTCTTTTGAAAAAGGGCCTCTATCCAGGACATCTCCCATTTGGATTGCAGTTGCTTTGCCGCCCTGCCATTTTTTAGTCGCTTTGTCGATAAGACCTGCTTGTTCAAGATTTTCCTGGAAACCCTTAAGCTCGCCGTGTACATCTCCGAAAACAAAGATGTCGCCTGGTTGAGGAGTTGATGTGGATAATACTTTTACCGTGAATTTACTGTTCCAGCGCAATGCGATTTTCAGCCCGAGCATAACTAATGGCATGACAACTGTAAGATATGAAACGATCTTAAGAGCTCCAATGAAG
>PMZB01000112.1 GCA_003170575.1 Chlamydiia bacterium
CCGGTGATGAAAGGTTGCGCTTCGCTAGAAGAACGGATGTGGCATAATGCAGAACAAACATCCATTTCTTCCCCCAATACGGTGCGTCTTGAAGCTCCACTATTAGCCATAGCAACTATTGCTCTCGAAACTTTAAGTTTCTTGGGCCAAGGATTAAAAGAGACTTATGAAAAGTGTGACTATTTCCCTATTTTAAGTGCTTGCTATTATGCAGTTCTAAAGCCAGCCGTAAAGATAACTGCAACTATTATCATCTCAATTTTTTTGTTCATTGTTCTAGAATTTGACCCTAGAAAGTTAACAAAAATTTTCCTTGCCGCTCTGGCTAACTATTCTTTTTTGAACGAGAGGGCAGAGCAGCTTGGTTCGATTGAGGGAATTACTCCGGATTGGCGCAACGCATTAGTAAAACAAGCTGAAAAACGTTATATACAGGCCATAATAAAGGCTCAGAATGAAGAAGAGTTAGGTGCACTCCATTTTCTTGACACCCCTGAATCTAAAGATGCTTTAGCTGAGGAAATTAAAGTAAAGACAGAAAGGCTCGTTGGAGCAGGGCGGCACTTTAAGATGGTAACCGATCCAAATCCAGGCCCCTTCTCAGAGCAGGTTTTACAGGCAGTAACGATGAAGCAAGAAGAAAGTCCTGTATATCACACCAAAGAGGATCTGAAAAAAGCGCTTGGTGAGTATGTACATCGCATTTTGAATGCGCCCGTAGAAGAAGCTAGGCAGATGTGTTTCACCCCAAGTATGTCCCTGCAAATTAGAAACTTGTAAGACTATCTTACAAAAAAAATCTTGCTCTCTCCTCCTTTCTACAGGTACAATATTCACTCTAACCTGTGGAGGAGAACCTACCTGTGCACTCTTTTGAACAAGCATTTTCTACACTTAACCCTCAACAACAAGCTGCTGTGACACATCTAAATGGCCCCGTGCTTGTAGTGGCAGGCGCTGGATCAGGCAAGACAAAAGTGGCAACGATGCGCGTTGCGCACCTGATTCGCCAAGGGGTGCCTGCGCATGCAATCGCTGGAGTAACATTCACAAATAAAGCTGCCAAAGAGATGCGAGAGAGGGTTCATGCTCTTGTGGGATCCAAAGTAACCGTATCCACATTCCATAGCCTTGGGGCAAGCATTTTGCGCGAGAGCATCCACCATCTTGGATATCCTCCCTCCTTTGTTATCTACGATGAGGAAGAAAGCGGAAAAGTGCTCAAAGACTGCCTGAAACAAATGGCGCTTGAGTATCAAGACTCGCTCTTTTCGGCACTCAGAAGCGCTATTTCAGGGATAAAAAATAATCCGTCCGCAAAGATAGACTCACAGCTTTCCCGCCTTTATGAAACATACCAAAGCCGCCTTAAACTCTCTGGGGCAGTTGATTTTGATGATCTGATATATCTTCCCCTTAAGCTCTTTAAAGAAGTGCCTTCCCTTCTTGACTCCTACCAAAATAGGTGGGAGCACTTTCTTGTAGATGAGTACCAAGATACAAACGATACCCAGCATCAACTTGCCGCATCTTTAGTCGGCAAAACCAGCAACATCTTTGCCGTAGGCGACCCTGATCAATCAATCTACTCTTGGCGCGGCGCAAGGATCGAAAACATCCTGTCATTTCAGAAAGATTTTCCAGGAGCTGAGGTTATTCGCCTGGAGCAAAATTATAGAAGCACAAACACGATCCTCGAAGCTTCTAACAGTGTTATTAGCTATAACATTGGGCGATATGAAAAGAACTTGTGGAGCACCCGTGGATCAGGGGAACTTCTTACAAAACATATTGCCAAAAGCGAGCGCCAAGAAGCAGAATTTGTTGTACGCACTATTCAGAGCTTGTTTCAATCAGGCCACACTCCTGATGAGATTGCCATTCTTTACAGAACAAATGCCCAGTCGCGCAGCTTTGAGGACCAATTTCTGACTGCGCACACGCCCTACAGAATCTGGGGAGGCATTCCCTTTTACTCCAGAAAAGAGATCAAGGACGTTTTAAGCTTTATTCGGCTTGCTTCTCTTCCTCAGGATACTTTAGCCTTTGAGCGAGCTGCCAAAGCATTTGGGAAAGGCATTGGCGATGTCACAATACAAAAAATAAAAACGCTTGCTCTCTCAACAGGAAAACCTATTTTGAACATTGTGCAGGAAGAAGCCGCCTCCTTCTCAAAACGGCATCAGACAGCCTTTTCCTCCTTTTGCGCCATCATCACCACCTTGCAAAACGCCTTACAAGAAGGGTCGGCCTTTGAGCTTATCTCTTCTGCCATCAACGAGACAGGGTATCTTTCCTCTCTTGAATCAGATCCTGAGACAGTAACTGAGAGAAAAGAAAACCTTGAGCAGCTGTTAAGCCGTGCTCAAGAATGGGATGACACCCATGAAAACACTGCGCCGCACCTTTTCTTTGAAGAGCTTACTCTTGAAGGAGCGCAAGTGGATGATAAGGATCCTCGGAAAAAAGTTACCCTGGCTACCATTCATAACGCAAAAGGCCTGGAATTTTCTTGCGTGTTTCTTGTAGGCCTGGAAGAAGATCTTTTCCCCCATGTGAATGCGAAAAGATCAGAAGAAGAGAGTGCTATAGAAGAAGAGCGCAGGCTTTTTTATGTAGGTATGACCAGAGCAAAAGACCACCTGTTTCTCACAGCCGCCCAAACACGCTTCCTGTTTGGCGGCCTTCGAACGATGCGCCTGAGCCGATTTTGGAAAGAGATCCCTGAAAAGTTTATCAAAACTGCATCTTGTTCCACTCCTTTTGCAATGAGATCTACCCCTAACTTGAGCCAAGAAGAGCCGAAAAAGGGAGAAAAATGTCAGCCAGGACAGCTCGTGCTTCACCCACAATTTGGCATTGGGCGTATTGAAAGAATCGTAAATACCAGTATGGGGGATGCCTACGAGGTCTTTTTCTCTAATGATCAAACCTTAAAGAAGATTTTAGCCTCAGCTTCACCTTTAAAACCGATAGGCAAGCCAGGATAGCATGTATGGACCCAACCAAAGAGATTATCTCAAACAAAAAAGCCTTCTTCAACTATGAGATTTTAGAGAAGTTTGAAGTGGGAGTCGTGCTGAAGGGAACAGAAATTAAGTCTCTACGCGCAAATGGGGGCAGCTTACAAGAAGCATTTATCAGCGTAGAGAAGGGAGAGCTGTGGTTGATTGGCTCTTCAATAGCCCCTTATGGGTTTGGAAGCTTTTATAACCACGAAGAGCGGAGAAAACGCAAGCTTCTTGCATCGAGGCGGGAAATCATGAGAATCTCCTCTGCAATACAGGAAAAAGGACTTACCTGTGTTCCTCTCTCTCTTTATCTTAAGCATGGCTTAGCAAAGCTTTGTATTGCCCTTGCTAAAGGGAAAAAGGCCCATGACAAGAGAGAAGCAATCAAAGAACGCGACGAGAAGAGAGCCGTGCACCAAGCCTTAAAAGAACAACGCTAAGGGATCGTACAGGAATACCTTTACAGATCTTGTGGGAAAAATCGATTCATCTTACTTACGATTTTTCCTCACAGGTATCTACGGATACTTTG
The DNA here is from genome assembly GCA_003170575.1 of Chlamydiia bacterium. Classification (GTDB taxonomy): domain Bacteria; phylum Chlamydiota; class Chlamydiia; order Chlamydiales; family FEN-1388; genus FEN-1388. The sequence continues at coordinate 3,544 of PMZB01000112.1, forward strand.
CTTCGGAAAAATCNNGAACCGTTTTTCTCCTCTATAACTGCAAAAGTTATTCCTGTACGATCCCTAAATTGTTGGAACAGGGATGGCTGGAAACTGCACAGACCAAAGCTGACGAAAACACTGTTCTGCAGTGGGTCTCTGAAGAGGATCTATTTGCAGAAGCGGCAATATGAATAAAAGATCGTTCTTATAGAGTTTTTCAATAGTTAGCCCATAAGCTAGTAGAGGATCATTTAAATGTCTAAATGGATTTTCTTTCACCCCTAAGAAAAGCTCTGTCAAGAGAAGACCGCATGACCACATGTCTCGTGAAGGATGAACAGGTTCTGAAAAACCTTCTGGCGGAATAAGACGCCGTGTGCCAATCAGTTTAGCCTTAGTTCCTTGATTCCGGGAGTGGCCAAAATCTGCGAGCCTGGCGCGCAGCTTTCCCTCCACGCAGGTGAGAAGTATGTTTTCAGACTTAATATCACAATGTACTTTCTCAACTCTGTGAAGCTGAGCAACTGTACGCAGTATGTCAAGAGCTATCCCTCCTTTTTGTTCCTGGGTCAGCTGATGTCGATGCAGATATGCAAACAGATCTCCCTGTTCGCAATATTCAAAAAAAGCCCCTTTAACAATTCCTGAGGAATTAACCACGACTTCTCCCACGTGTCTTATTCCGGGAATAAAAGCACATTTCTGTAAAAGTTCAATTTCGTTTAAGAATGAGCGTTCCTTTCCTTTTCGAGGTATCGAGTATGTAAAAACTCTGTTCATTTTACGTTGATCAGATGTATCTAAATAGACGTGCTTGAAAAATATTTTTTCGGAACCTTGATTAAGATATTGGCGAGCCCAAGCGACAATTTTTGTTTTAATAGCTTTGATTTTGATTGTTATCTCCGGAAAAGAGGGCACAGCAAGAATAAGTTTCTTTGCCTTCTCACCCATATGAGGAGGGGTTTGTAAAAGTCCTAGTATACTTTCCCAATCCTCTTTATCTATTAATACCGAAAAACTTCCCTCTATTGACCTGGCTAGCTTGTCAGTCAAAACCATTTTGGCAATCTCAGAAACTGTTCTTCTTGAAGTAGAATCTGCTACCCCTGGCGTCTGCCAAAAAAGGGGAAACAAGTCCTGTTCTTCTCCAGCTAATTGCCAGTCTTCTCCAGCTAACTGCCAGTCTTCTCCAGCTAATTGCCAGCAATGGTTAAGGCCTAGAAATATAGAATCGAATGAAGGAAATATTTCACTATTTTCTTGAATAGATATCATTTTAATTTACTTCCTGCGGCTCGTACTGAGCAAAAAGCGGAGTATCTTGTTCTATTATCCGCGTATGCTTTTGACTCAACTGCCATTCTCCCACCTTTCTTGGCAGATAAATTCTCACCAATTTGTCCTGCACAGCATTGTTGAGGCGAGTGATGAATTTGTACCCGGGGACGTTCTTATTAGGATCTTGCACCTGAGGAAAACTATCTTCTTTACGGTAAGAGAACCATCTTCCGGAAAATGCCAGGACAGTTCTTTCTAGAATTAACCGGAAAAACTTAGATACTACATCCACTACCTTTCTGGTAAGCGGCGGACACATTTGAGATGCATAGTACTTAATTACTGCCCAACCTGGAGCGAGTTTTTTTCCAATTTTTTGGATTGTCTTTGGAAGGCACCTGTAGAAAACCTCAGTAATATCAGCAGCAAAGGAGATGTTTTCTTTTCCTTCAGGATCAAGAATGTCCTTTACACGTTGCATAAATGCTGTACAATTTTTTTCTACAAGGTTAAATGGGGTATTCCCATTTTGGTACATCTCTACTTCTTTAATCAATTTAGAACAAGTTTCTTTAGAACAGGCAAACCCAGTAACCGCTCTTTTCCAAAAAGGACGTGCTTCCGAAGAATCAGGATTCCGAAAAACTCCAGCGACAGCAGCTGTTGGCTGAGCTGGGCTAAAACCTGGCCCAATGTTAAATCCAGGCGCAAACAGGTCCCCTTCAGGGGTGATAATATGTAACCAGGGATGTGGAAAGCTTTTAAATGTCTCTTGAAAGCCGCTAATCACTGGAAATTCTTTGTAAAGAGCCATTGTTGATACAATCTCAACTACACAGTCCTGACTTTGCCCAGGCGTTCCATCGACTCTTAGAGCAGCCTTCTGGGCAAACTCTACTTGAGCGGGACTTAGGTGAGCGATTGGTTTGAGTGTCTTCCAGCCCTCATCATCCCATGTTGTCAACCCAACCTGAGGAAGATAGCATTTCTTGTCCTTCTCGTTTTCTTTGTTTACAAGGCTGACTATAGGTCGACTTAGATACACAATCTCTTTTATAGCAACGTTCTCTATGACTTCTGCAACGCTTTGGTATTTTCCCTCCACCAGCATTCGGAATTCATGAGTAGCTGCATCATATTGGAAAGAATCCCCATATTGCTTCACAATATGATGAAGATGGGCTTTGAAAATAAAGGGAGGCACAGTGGGGTTAAAGAAAAAGGCTTCTTCTGCAAACCCCTCTTTTTTCCATTTGTCAAAAAGCTCTCTATTAAGTTTTGTCTTAAGATAGGTGTATAGATGCGTCTTAATGTGATCAAGTTGATCAGGATGAGTGCGCAAGAGTGCAGCTAAACGCACGCGCTCTAACAATGCTCGATCTTCTTCAGAAAAGGCAATTCTCTTTCCAGCCAGAGCTTTCCCTATCTCACCTATCTTTGCAACAGTTGGCCCATCTCCCGGACAAAGAGCAAGGTAGGCAGCCATACTTCGAACATTTTTTCCGAGGCGCTTTCCTATCTCCTGTTGCTGGACCCTATTGTGAAAGCTTCCAATGTACGTTGGGGTCGTGGGTAGACTGTGGAGGTCCGGAATCTCGCTTTCTAACTCAGCAAGTCTTTTCGCTTTAAAATTAGATTCAATTTGTGGAATAGCCATTAACTTTTTTCCTCAAAAGTAATAAAATAAGTTGGTCATATTCTACCAGAATTGTAAATTACTGGTAAAGAACTTATTAAAGGATTTAC
>PMZB01000130.1 GCA_003170575.1 Chlamydiia bacterium
CTCATACACAATCTCCTTCTTTATTATTATTTTAAACTTATTGCCGTATTTACGGCAATACGATGAAGGCAAACATCCTAACAAATCCTCGGCAACTGATCCCCGCTCAGTCTGTACAGATAGCGCTGAGTGCCAAAAGCATTCTTTGCAACGACTGTTGGCGATGCCGATGGCTCTAGTACCTCGCCGATGATGCTAGAGGCTTGCCCTTCAGAAAACTCTCTTAGGATCTTAAGTACTTCTTCCTCTTGGTGCTTTGGAGCAAATGTAACAAAACGCCCTTCATTGGCCACATAGAAAGGATCAAGGCCGAGGATCTCACAGGCACTATTGACTCCTTCACTGACACTGATCGCGTCTTCCATGATCCTAAAGTCCATGTGAGAGCCTTCAGCAAGCTCTACAAGAGCAGTAGCAAGCCCGCCTCTTGTTAGATCGCGCAAGCAATGGATCTCTATGCCTTTTTGAATAAGGGAGGACACAACTGGAAAGAGAGAACAGCAGTCGCTTAATAAGGGCGAGGAAAACTCTAATCCTTGTCTTTGAGCCATGATCGCCATTCCATGCCGTCCAACATCCCCGCTCAGGATAATAGAATCCCCTTTTTGAATACGTGTGGGATTGATTGGGTCTTTTCCTATGCAGACACCGATGCCGCTTGTATTGATGAAAAGATTGGTGCCATTCTGCCTTTCAATGACCTTGGTGTCCCCGGTAACAATCTGCACAGAATTGGCGTGCGCCTCTTTTTGCATTGACTGGACGATCATCTTGAGGTCATTTTGCGAAAACCCATCCTCAATAATAAAGCCGCAGCTTAAGTAATAGGGTTTTGCCCCACACATGGCAAGGTCGTTCAGCGTGCCCGTGACAGCAAGCTTGCCGATATCCCCTCCTGGAAAAAAGAGAGGCTGCACAACAAAAGAATCCGTTGTGAACACAATCTGGCTGGAGGGCATGTCAAGAAGCACTCCGTCATGAAGCATCTCTAATTTATCGTTGCTAAATGCCGGAAGAAAAATATTCTGGATGAGCTGATGCGTCTGCTTTCCACCGCTTCCATGAGCTAATGTGATCAGTTGGTTATCAGATTTCATCACTGGGCAGGAGGTGTTCATATCTTATTTTCCAATCTCAAGTTTACAAATAAGAGATCAAGGCCTATACCAAGTGTCTCTGCTGATAAATATATTCCCTTGCCATGTTAAGTGCAGCGGTCAATTGCTGGACTACCCCTTCAAGCCTTTGTTCAACTCCGGGGAGATGACCTAGGTGAACGTGCATCATCTCGTTTCTCCATGCAGTATCTACTTCATTGCGAGTCGGATTTGGATTTTGCGCAGGGTTGATTCCCAATATTATGTACATTTCAAGCAAACGAGCGTTTCCACCTCCTTGCTGTTGTTGCATATTTCCTGCTTGCTGTGGTCGTATATCTCTAACAGCTATGCATCCGTCTAAAGCTAAAGAACAAGTTGTGCCCAATACCGGAATGCAAGCTGCGGCTCCTGATAGTACCTCTCCACCCGCTCTCCACCACTGTCCTTTTGCTGCGCGAATACCACCAGCCACCACACCAAAACCGAGGTTGAGACCTGGAATCTGTTTTAAAAATGTCTTTCCAAATAATTCAATTCCAGGAAATAACATACCTTGCCAGCCCATAGGCCGGGGATGATCCTGCCATATTCTTTCCTCTTGTTTAAAATTCGCAATCTCTTGAGCAAGCCCAAAGTCGATTTGGAGATCGTCAATCTCATGTATCGGAAGAACTGGACAAAAATGACCCATTCTTTCAACCCAACAGAGAGCACTTCTGCGCTCTAAAAGATGGCCTTGAGTACAACGTATAGGAAGGTTTAGCCATCCATCAGAAAAGTATTTATCTCTGTATTCTTCACGTATCACAATACGACCTTTAGAAAGACATATTGCTCGTCCGTTAATAGTTACAAACGGCTTCCTTGCGATCCTTTCCTGTAACCCCTCGCGAGGAAAGCAGGCAAAAATACCGGCAGCATTATTTGCCATAAAATTAAGCATAATCGCTGCAGCTCTAGCCACTGTACCTACTTCGTTATCTGCAAGAACATACTTTGTGATCTCCCGACCATCAAGGGTTCTTTCACTTGATACCCGAAAATAAGTTGGCGGATTTGTTTCCAATTCAGGAAACCATCTCGCTCCCACAGGATTTATAGCCATACCGTTTACTCCTTATTTGAAAGATTAATCATTAATAATGGCCTATGAGTTATTGGCCTGTTCTCCCTTACATACTACTGAAGAAAGACTTGTAGAAGCAAGAACCACTTTCCCTCTATAACCGCAAAAGTTATTTCTATATGATCCCTTACCTAAACCATCCCCTTCGGTCATAAATATAATCCCTTGCTCCATCTGCCTGTCGTTCCAAGTCAAGATCAAACAAATTCTGTCTATACTGCCTCCATGCAGTCTCTACTTCAAAGAGAAGTGGATCTGGATTTTGAACTAGGTCAATACCTAATATCTCGTATGCATGACGCAAACGATCATTTTCACCACTTGGGCCCAATATATCTCTGGCAGCTATGCATCCATCTAAGGCAAAAGAAAGGCCCGTTCCCATTCCCGGAAAGCAAGCTGCGACTCCTGAAAGTACTTCTCCACCCGCTCTCCACCACTGTCCTTTTGCTGCACGAATACCGCCTACCGCCACACCAAAACCAAGACTGAGACCAGGAATCTTGGTGACGGTTTTTAAAAATGTCTTTCCTAATACTTCTGTAGCAGGTGGTATCTTGTCTTCAGGTCTAGGCCTATAGAGTCCCTGCAACTGTCTGTCGCTTTCTCTAAAATTCTCGATCTCTTGAGCAAGTGCATTGTCGACTAGTACATTGCCAATTGCATGTGGGGGGAGAACCGGACAAAAATCGCCTCTTCTTTCGATCCAACATAGTGCCGTTTGTTGCTCTAAAAGATGGCCTTGAGTACAGCGTATAGGGCGTTTTAGCCATCCATCAGAAAAGTATTTATCACCATAATCCCTATCATGTCCAACATATCCCCCAGTACGCCCTTGAGAAAGACATATCGCTTGTCCGTTAATAGTGACATATGGCTTCCTTATGATCCTTTCCCGTAATCCCTCGAGGGGAAAGCAGGCGCAAAGACGGCCAAAGTTAGCGAGCACAAAATCACGTATAAGAGCCTCAGCCCTCGTTATGGTGTCTACTCGGCCATTTGCTAAAACATACTTTGTAATCTCCCGGCCATCATCTGTTCTTTCACTTGATACTCGAAGATAAGTTGGAGGATTTGTTTCCAATCCAGGAAACCATCTCGCTCCCAGGTTTATAGCCATACGTTTTCACCTCTTATTTGATGTATAATCTAGAAATTCTTGTTCTTACTACTAACTTGCCGTTAATTTAGCGTACCGATAATACGCAGCACACGCACCTTCATTAGAGACCATAGGAGCCCCGAGAGATGTTTCAGGGGTGCATTTGGTTCCGAAAAGAGGGCATTCGCAAGGCTTCTTTTTTCCTTGGAGAATCAAGCCGCTGATACAACCATTATTTTGTGGCAAGGATCTCTCTTTCATAGGATAGCGAACTGCTGCATCAAAATTAGAATATTCATCCCGCAAATCAAGACCGCTCTTGGGGATTGTGCCAATCCCTCTCCAGGCTCTATCGACAACCCTGAAAACACTCTCTAAAATAGCTTGTGCAGGCACATTTCCTTCTTCACGCACCGAGCGGTGATATTGATTGACAAGGGAATGTTCGCCTCTTTCCAACATCTCAACACAGTAATAAATGCCCTGCAAGATATCCAGAGGCTCAAATCCAGTGACGACGATAGGAATTTTATACTTCTTCACGAGCTTTTTGTATTCACTATTGCCTGTAACCGTGCACACATGGCCTGCAGCTAAAAATGCCTGTACCTGATTATCAGGCGATTGCAGAAGAAATGTTAATGCCGGAGGAATGAGCACATGGGAAACTAAGAGGGAAAAATTGTTCAAAGATTCTTTTTTTGCTTGATAGGCGGCCATTGCATTAGCCGGAGCCGTGGTCTCAAACCCAATTGCAAAAAACACCACATTTTTCTTTGGGTTTTCTTTTGCTATGTTGAGAGCTTCCAGGGGCGAGTAGACGATGCGAACGTCACCCCCCTTTGCTTTAACTGTAAGAAGATCCGTACTTGTCCCAGGCACGCGCAGCATATCGCCAAAAGAACAAAAGATACCATCAGGAAGTGAAGCAATATGCAAAGCATGATCAATAATCTCTATGGGAGTCACGCACACAGGGCATCCTGGGCCATGAATCAGCCGAATGGTTTCGGGGAGAAGATCGTGAATCCCAAAGCGCACGATTGCATGCGTCTGCCCGCCGCAGACCTCCATAATGGTCCATGATTGTGTTGTTATCTTGTGCAAGGCATGTACCCAATTTTGCACAGTTGTGGCCTGCCTAAACTCATCAATGTATTTCATTGCAGTAAATCCAATGTAGCTTGTGCGCCTTTTTCATCCAACACACCTATAGCAAATCCCACGTGCACAATCACGTAGTCCCCTACTTTTGCCTCTGGAGTAAAGGCAAGACAAACAGATTTTTTTACCCCGGAGAAATCCACTTCTCCCATGGGAAGGTTAGCCTGTTCATCTATTTTAAGTATTTTCCCTGGTATTGCGAGGCACATTTTTTTCCCTTGAAACTTTCTGATTGTTTTTATCATCTCTCCTGTTTTTTTAACCATAAGAGAGAAATAATTATTGGCATTTGAATAAATGCAGCCGTATGATGTCCACCAATGAATGGTTGACTCCCAGACTAAAATTCCCTTGTCAACAAAATTTATGCAAAAAATGCCATCGCAAATGGCATTTTTCATTGTAAAATGCCATTAGAGATAGCATTTTGATTAGAAGAGCTAAAGAGTTTCCTTCCTATTAGGCTTCCAATCACCTGTCCTACAGCGATCCCACCATCGTTTGGTGGGATATCTCGATGAAGGTAAGGGCTAAATCCTGCTGCTTGTAATCGGACTACAGCCCTCTCCACAAGCAATTTATTTTGCATCACGCCACCTGTCATGAGAACTTTTTCCATGCCAGCAGCTTGAGCTAAATGCACAATTGCAATCGCTAAAGTTTCATGAAAGTTCATAGCTATATCTGAAACAGACACTCCCTTGAGTTTATCCTCTAAAATCTCTTGTATCATCAAACGCCAATCCAATAGAAATAATCCATTTTCTTGCAGAAGTGGTAGAGAGTAGCTTTTGCCGCCATTTTTCGCCTGATATGCAGCCTTTTCAAGAAGGAGCGCTGCCTGGCCTTCAAAATCAGCCACCATGCACAAGCCAAGGAAGGCACTCACAGCATCAAATAGCCTTCCCATGCTACTACAAGTGGGGGTATTTATTTTTTTTTGCAAAGCGACCCTTAAAATAGACAATTCCTCAATTGTAAAAGCTTGAGTTACCTCAGCATGTTTTTCTCCGATCAGGCCCAACATTGCGCGTCGAGGCTCTTCCACTGCTTTTTCGCCTCCTGGCAAAGGAAAGGGGTAGAGGCTTGCAAACCTTTTCATCCCTTGTTCTGTGACAAAGAATGACTCCCCTCCCCACACTGTTCCATCATCGCCCCATCCAGTGCCATCCCACGCTATACCCAAAAATGGTGGCGAAATTTTAGCATCAGCCATGCCTGCATAAATATGGGCCTTATGATGCTGCACACCATGCCCGTGCCCAAACTCCCTCTCCAAATACCCTGTGGTATAATACTCCGGATGTTTATCGCAAACGCCTTGCATATCCTGGCACCCAAGAAGCGACTTCCAACTCTCTACCTCACTGTCATAGGCTCTACAAGCATCAACAGAGTCAAGATCTCCTATATGTTGCCCCATGTAGATCCAATCATGCTTTAAAAAAGCAAAGCTATTTTTCATATGACTGCCAGCACCAAAAAGGTTCCCTTTGCGAGGGGCTTCAAACGCATAAGGAATGTATCCGCGAGCCTTTCTCATCACCACAGGCTGATCAGCAATAACACGAACAATCGAGTCATCTAAGCGATGGATAATTTTGCGGTTATGGATCAAAAAAAAATCAGCAATGGAAGAGAGCTCTGCGAATGCCGCCTCTTCAGTAATGCAGAGAGGCTTTCCTGAGAGATTTCCGCTTGTTGCAATGAGAGGTTTTCCAAAACTGCTCATAAGCAGGTACTGCAGGCCATTGTGGGGAAGCATCACACCAAAGTCCGGGCTTGCATTGGCAACTGAATAAGCAATTGCGTCAGTCTCTTTCTTTCTCAACAACACAATGGGAGCAGCAGGTGATGTGAGAATATCCTTTTCTCTTTGATCAACAAGCGCAATCTTCTCTACCCAGGCCATGTTGGGCAGCAAAAGCGCAAAGGGTTTACTTTGCCTCCGTTTCCTTTTGCGAAGAAGCTTAACAGCGCTTTCATTTGTGGCATCAACCAGGAGAAGGTATCCCCCGGTATTCTTCATGGCAATGATCTTGCCCTCTTGCAAATACCTGACGGCAGTTTCTATTGCGTCATCTATCTCTTTGCCTTGACCATCCACAAGCTTTAGTTGGGGACCGCACTTTGGACAGCAGTTGGTTTGTGAATGAAAACGTCTGTCTTCAGGATTGGAATATTCCTTTTGGCACTCCTCACACATGCAAAAATCACGCATTGTTGTATTTTGGCGATCAAAGGGTATTCCTAAAAACAAGCTAAAGCGGGGTCCACAGGAGATGCAGTGCAAAAAGGGGTACAAGTATCTGCGATTCTTTGCGTCTAAAAGCTCGCCTAAACACTCCTTGCACATAGCTGTGTCGGGCATGAGCGGCAAAAATTTATCTGAATCAGCAGCACTCTTTGCTATCTCAAAACAGGTAAATCGAGCAACCTCCGCTTGGGCTACCATGACCTTTTCTATCGCCGCGCCAGAAGGCTTTTTTTGCAGGATGTCTTGTTGAAATGCTTCAAGAGATGTAGGATTTCCCTCCACATCAATAAACACGCCTGTACAGGTGTTTTTAATGCTGCCGAAAAGATTGTGCATTTGCGCCAAGCGATATATAAATGGCCTAAATCCAACGCCCTGCACACGCCCGAAAATAGTAATCTGAACTCTTTTCAAGACTTCAACCTCTTCCCGCATATTCACTCCAAAATAATGATTTCATCCTCAATACGCTCAAAAATCGTTATTTTTTCACAAAAATCGTTATTTTTAGGCATTTTTTCTCAAAAATGAGTACAAAATGAAGACCTTCCTAATGGATAGTACAGAAATAAGTTTAAGAATTATTGC
>PMZB01000174.1 GCA_003170575.1 Chlamydiia bacterium
ATATGACATTTTGAGTCGAGTCCTCAGGAAAGGGTCTGGGGCCTAACCAGATAAAATGAATCTTTCTTGGAATAGAGTTAAGATCTCTTTTTTTTAGAAATTCAATCTTTTTTTTGTAATCCCTAGAAAGTTTTTTGAGATCCTTAAGATCATTTGAAAGGATGGGGGATTTCATTAATTGCACCGCCATCAACCTTCTGAATGGAATGCTCTGCTCCCCGAAACAGAAGCCAGCGCTTAAGAAAAAGGCACAAAAAAAAATACGTAAAAGCATGATCGTCACCTCCGCCTTTCAGCTTTTAAACGCTCCATTTTGAGTTCATATGACTCTTCATCTAAAAAACGCAACAAATCTTTTAGGATGAGACAAACAAAGAGGCATTATTTGTTGCGTAGCACAACAAATAATGCCTCTCCAGATGAGCCAGCAGCCTACTGCTGCGCATGCTTTCGTACAGCAAAAGGCCGCATCATGTTGTTATCCTCGTGGTCAATGATATGGCAGTGCCATACATACCCTCCGCCGCCTGGATACCCAAACCCGTCATTTTTGACTCCGAGCTTTGCAGTGGGGTCAAAAGCAAAGAAATTTTTCCCAGGTTTGCATTTGGCTACAGAAATATTCTGCGGAGCCCATCGCACAGCTAACCGCGTTACATTTCCTGGAAACGCCTTCACAGTGTCTTTCCAGTATGCTTCGTTCGGATCAGGTGGGATAGGAGTTCCAACAAGATATCCAGTCACATCAGGGTTCCCGCCAAGTTTCGGAGTGCTTAGATATGGCAAGGGCGGGCCAAAAGAATATATCGTGCCTGGAGGAACTGGAAGCGTGGGTGTGCCCCAAGAAGCTTCGTACTGAGCTCGGTAGGAAGGGATGATGTCAAACGGAGGAACAACGTTCCCAACGTTAAACACCTGTCGATTCATCAGCTGAAACTGAATCAAGTGAATGTGTATTGGATGAGCATCTGGCGTAAGGTTGATAATCTCCCAGATCTCTGTAGAGCCCACCTGAGGCAGTTCTGTTATGTAGACTGTGCCATTGTTATACGCCACACTATCAGGAAGAGGCTGATTTGTGTAGTTATTCAGGCCGTTATAATTTGTGTTGTTGCAAAGGACCGTAATAGGAGCCCCGGTCGCTGGATCTTCTTGTTCTAGGAGTACCAAGCTTCTTGTAAGCGTGGGCACAACCCCTGGTGCTAAGTCGCCATAGCCATTGGCAATGCGGACAACTTTGTTCTTGCCTGCCCTTAAAGTAGCGCCTGGAGCTGCTGGATTAAAGCTTTTGTCAGAAGAAGAGAGCTTGTTGCCCACTCTGAACTGCATTACTTGCCCTTCAACATTGGGGTCAAAAGCGGTGCCGCCTCCAGGAAATGGCGCTGGAGCGTCATTGATCAGGTTAAAGATTGCACCTTCAAATCCAGCAAAGTCGACAATCACATCCATGCGCTCACCAGGAGCGAAAAAGAGTCGATGTGAAGGGGGGGTGAACACAGGACTGCCATAAGGAGGAGGCTCATTGGTTGGGTCCCAGGTAAATGGAACAAAACTGTCAATATTCACAGGCTGATCAAACAGGCCGCCATCCGAGCCAATTTGCCAGATTGTTGGTTTGGATACATTTGGATTCCCATGTTCGTCAGCTAATTGGAGAGCATACATTCTCGCGTTGCTGCCATTGAGAAACCGGAATCGGTATCTGCGCGGTTCTACGTTCAGATAAGGCCAGCTCTTGCCATTGACGCAGATCACATCCCCGAAAAACTCTGGAATAGCGTATGGGTGGATCGAGGGGTTGCCAGGATTGCCGTTTAAGCCGGCGTTTGAGGGATTTCCATCAGGAAAAAAGAGCTGTCCATTCTTGTCAAATTGACGGTCAGCAATCGCTAGTTCTATTTCATAATCGCCATGAGGAAGGTGCGGACGGACCAAGGACTCAGGTCTGCCTCGGATAAAATAGAACCCTGCTAACCCGGCAAAAACATTGAGGCGTGTCTCCCCTAAAACGTGATCATGAAACCAAAGTGTGGTGGCTTGTTGAGTATTGGGATAGATGTTGTTGTTGCTGACAAAGGAAGGTCCTTTGATCTTTTTATGTGGCGTAAACCAACTGTCAGGGCCTCCATCAGCATATGAAGGGGTCTCTGACCCATGCAGGTGGACCACCATCGGTTGAGGGCCTTCATAAAATCCAGGATTTCCAAGCGGGAGGCCAGTGCCATCAGGACTTGTGCTTGGATCATATGTGTCTACCCCCTGGATGGTCATGGGGTAATTTAATGGATTGGCCCAGCATACACTTAAGTCAACCGTGAGAAATTTCTGGAGAAGAGGCCCGACAAGCTTATGCCCATGGGAGTCATGAAAAGGGAACAGGTGATTCCCATACTGCACCTTAGTCTTCGTCTTACGTTGGACTACGATCGTATTTATCGGGTACATGGGGCCATAGGTTTTTTTCCCGTCGGAAATCTTATATCCCCACTGATACGCACCCTTTCTTGGGTTGATCACAGCAATTGTTTTTCCAGTTTCTACACTCTTGTACGGAACACTTTTCGGCAATGCCTTGTAGAATGATTTTGGAAGGATTTGCTGCTGAAACTCTTCTGTCGTGATTTTGAGGTGCTTTGTGCCATCAACCCTGTTTCCATTAAATGTAGGCACACTTTCCACGAACTGTGGAACTGTTCCTCCATCTAAAACATCTTGGATCACTTGCTGATTTGCTAGCATGGATGTCGAAAAAACCGACATCCAAATAACCGTGAAGGCCTTTGACAGCTGGTGAGCGCGCATCTTCATCCTCCTTGTTCAGGCTTATTCAAACAAAAATTTATTTTCCTAAATATTTGAAATTCAAAGATTTTTGTCCAGAATTATCCGATAAACTTTTGGTGGCAAAAAAGTAGCCTAATCCACATAATGGCCCACAAATAATGTCGACATAGGCCCCCACAGAAAATCTACTTGTGGAGCGGTTCTGGAGGTCAACATAAGTGTGAGAAAGTCCTTCTCAGAAGCTACAAATTTGTTCCCAGCCATTACCTATTGTCCGTCTATTTCTTCGCTTCTTTTTTTACTTCACACATTTTCTGAGAAGATATTTTTTTTCAAAAGATCGATCACAAGTCATTTACAAAGAGGAGGGAAAGGGGGAAAAATCAATGTGGTCTCCACATCACATTTTCAGGTACTTTAAAAATCAAAAAAGTAGTGTGTAAAAAAAATCGGAGGTGTTTTTATGGATGGTTGCTCAAAGTTTGTTTATGGAGTTCATATAGCAGCCAATTGGCTGTGTGATGCGTGCATGTTAGGCGAGTCGCTAGAGGCTATGGGACAAGACAATTCACTGCTTGCCAAAGCACGGGTTATCAATTCTCTGGCCACAGTTGGTTTTTCGACTGCAGAGATTACTGGACTATGTGTGGGTGCAAAAGCTGAAATTTTACACAAATTAAAATCATATGAAGTTGTACCAAGAGCGCTGAATATTCCGATCCAATTTCTAGCACAAATAGACCAAACAGATAGGGATCTAGGGGGAGGGATGGATCTGCGCCATTTCATTCGGATTTTGGAAAAGGGGGGCCTTGCTCAAATTGCTGATTTGGATCGCACTCTTGCAGCTAGAGATGCCTATTATGAACAAATTTTTCTTGATATGACTCCAGAGCAACTCAAGAAGGCAAGAAGGCCAATTTGCAAAGAAGTAGATGGTGTCGTAAAAATTGTTGGCTACAAGCCGGTTGATCTTGAAGAATGCAGAAGAAATTTAGCACAGTCGCGTGTGGAGTTTGTGGATTCGACAGGTTGGAGAACTGGTGCCCAAGGTCAGACAGGAGAAATGATTGTCTGTGATTTAGGAATACCCGTCTTCCAACGACTTGCTGCCTTTTTTGGTAGGTACATACCTATCGGTGGAGGACAGGGAGGTGGAGCGGGAGGCCCTGGAGGAGCAGGAGGCCCTGGGGGAGCAGGAGGTCCTGGGGGAGCAGCTCCACATAATGAGGAGCAAGAATTAAACTTTAATTTAGTGGGCCTTCCCAATATTCCAGCGGTTCTTTATGGAGATATACTATTTCAACAGTATCCTTGCCCTATTACGCAACTGCCCATCCGCAACCCTGTTCGCGATCCCACATGTGGCCAACTCTTTGAACGACGCGCAATTGTGGCTTGGTTGCAGCAACACCCTCACTCTCCATTAACAAGACAGCCCTTGACGGTGGCTGAATTGGTAGAAGCGCCAGAAGTCGAACTTCAAATCCGTAACCGGCTTCAGCAATATCAAGATGGGTTGCTTGGTTTCATTAGAAACCATGAGGCAGCGCCTGTGGAACCTGCCCCAGCACCAGCAGAGCATGCAGCTGCACCTGTAGCACAAGTAAGGCATTGATTGTCAAACCCTGAGATTTGCAAGCTGCAAACCAGTCCATAGTGTACTATGGGCGATACAGCAGCTTGCAAGTGGAAAAAGGAGGTTATAATGATAGCGTTTTGTTGCTCGGCTTGGAAACCAATAGTCTTTTTAGCAAAGGTGGCACCTTGTTGCACCGATATTGTGGGAGTTCTCGATGATAAGGAAATGCAAAAGGGGCAAAAAATTTATCACGTCGTCAGTGACACTTTCTCAATAATGACGCAAACTTCTCTAGCGAGAGCTAAGCTAGGTCAAGCAACTCAAATGACGAAATTGGCTCTGAGCGCAACTGCAGTTGCAGCAGACATTAATCAAAAAGTTGTTCACTTTTCTGAAAAAGAAGATCCTCTTAAGACGGGCGACTATATGGATCTTGGAGCAGGCACCTTAGTTAGTGTATCTGGATTTGTAAATGATACCATTGATTTAAAACCTCAATTATTTGGTTCTCATAAAGTAACTATAGGAAATGGAGCAAATTTTGCGAGCGCTGTAGGTGCGCTCGTCGAAAACCGGGCCCTTCTATATCGTCAATGGAGGCGGTTACGCGGCCAACCTCCTCCAGGACTAGCAGAATTATGGAGACGACACATTAATTTAACACCAGAAGATGCCGAATCATTTTATCGTATGAAGCTAGCGCAAACCATCGACGAGCTCGAGGAGATCCCTCCCCTTTTTCATGAAGACCAAATTCTCACTCAATTTCGCTGTGCTTTATCGGGTCTCACTATACGTCACCTGTTGGTCGTTGCAGGCACAGAAGCTAATCCGCACCCTGTTTGGTTTGAATCCCGGGCAATTTTGCAAAGAATCCAAACCGGCGAAAGACCTGCTCAATGGCCTGAGGGCATTGCTTTTACAAGGGAAAACCTACATGAGCTTCCTGACAGGCAAAGACAGATTGACACGGAACTTAATACCCTCTTACAGGGAATTCATAACTCAGAGCTCCGGTTCCAGCCTCTAGGAAATGTAAATCAGCGAGAGGCGCAAAATTCTGTGGTAATGCTGGCCCTTTTAAAAACCCTTGGGTTAGAAAGAATTAACACCATGCAAGATACTGAGATTGGTGATGCTGTTCGTGCAAATGTTTCACCAAATACGATTGCGAATATTGAGGTGAATACCGAATTGCAACAATTCCATGCAGGAGAGCAACCGAAGCTTACCAAGGTGATTCGGTTTACCCCCACAGTAAGCTTATTGAGCAAACCTCCTCTTTCTGAAGAAGCGTTATTTGCAGCAACTCGGGCAGCTTTGTTTACGCAAAGTCCAGCCCAAGACAGAAAAGCCTTAGTGCTTGCTCAGATACCCTTTGAACTTCGAATATCTACAGACTTTCAAGATGTAACGATCCGCTCTGAACTCGTAAGATCTGTCTATGAGCGAAAAACAGAACTTCTCAATATGATGAAAATTGTTCTTCAGCTTCAACACCTTCAAGGACTCACTGACGAAGAACTTTCAATCAGAACCTTGGCAAGAATCCCGAGAAATCTTGTACACGTTGATGTGCGTTCTTTGGCTTATAGATTTGCTAGCGCTCCTGAAGAACAAAAACCCACAAAAGCCTTTGTTTTTGTTCCAACAACGAGGAGAACTGGAGGACTTGAGAGTTCAACAGACAGCTTATTCGCTGCTGCAAGAGCGCTTTTCGGTTCTCAAAGTGAAATAGACAAGCAGGAACTTAAGAAGTGTCATACATTTGTTATGTACGTGGATACGGATTTTGATGACATAGAAATTAAGGAGAATTTGTAAGTATGGGGATAGTTGAAACTCTTAATATATTGAGATTGCCTATCTCTCCTCCCGTTGAAAGGGAAGATATTGCAGAGTTGAAAGAAACCGCAAGAGTAAAAAGGCAGGATCTTATCCCCTTTTTTACACCTTCTCTTCATGTTTTCCTTCCAAAGACGGAAGAGAAGAGACCACAGAGATTGTTTCATAAAGAATCGCTCGATGAGCGTTCAAAAAGACGTTTTGCTAGAATATTTTTTCGCAACCCTACTCTCGAGTTGACGCAATGGAAAGGTGTTCCGATCAAAAGGCCTCTAGCTCCCCCTCCTACAAAAGAAACTACCCCTAAGCGTGAGCCGGCTCTTTCTCTTAGCCCAGCACCTATCCCTCTCCAGCACACAGAATTAAAGACTTATTTCGATCGTGATTTCGGCAAGTGGTATTTTGTTCCCCCTCCTTGGGATGTGGTAACTAGGTTTTTTGATACGTTTCAGGCGGAAGGCGGGTATTGCAAAATAACCTGTACGAGAATAACGAAGTCGAAAAATCCCCATAAACCGAACTCCCCAGAAGAACGATGCGACCTCATTGCTCTAACGAAAGATCCCAGACAAGTGAAGTATGAATCCCAATCAGATACTAGCGGGTTGGATATTTTAGGGATAATAAATACCCTTTTAAGAACACATATCGAGTCTCCTACAACCAAATCAGTGAAAGAGTGGCAAGCAAACCAAGAAAAAGCAAATGGACACCTTATGGAGCAGTTACCCAAGAAAATAAAAGAGTGGAATTACGATAGCTTTATGATTGCGGGTGAAAAGCTATTGTTAAAGCTAGGATATACTAAAGAAGCTGCCATGAGCATGCATTTGCTGGCTCTTTTTTATAAGCAAGTTCCAATGGAACCGCAGAGTTAAATTTAAAAAAACTTTAACAATAGGTGTTTTTTCTATGGCTGTACCTGCCTTTCAAGTTGCTTGTCAAAACCTAGGTATTTGCAATCCTATTATTGGGGATGATGTCATTGGCGACCATATAAGGCAAAATTGTCAACCAAATACATATTCATGGATTGATGTGCGAAGCGTGCCTCATCAATTCACAACGTTGCCTACGCAAGAGGCTGTGCCTTCTCGGTTTGTTAAACTTCAATCTACGTCGTATCAGTCATTTAAGCATGTTCTAAGCATTTTGCTTCGAAAGACTGATGTTGAGATGCTCATTTTAAATCAAGTAGCGAAAGGGATAGTGGGTTCAAATAATCCCGATGATCAGACTGCACTACGTTCAGCTTTTTGGCAAAACTATACAATTACCCTCTTTGTCGCTATGGATGGTAGTTATAATTATGATGTTTTGCTAGAACGGGAGAAGACAACACAAATAGCGGGAACTGTTGCTATAACCTATTCTAGATGCTATGAAAAAGTTTGCGAATGGGATCGAAACTTAGATGATTGGATTGATGCGAAATTATGGGAGTACTTTCCCCCGGGTTAGAAGGAGAAAATAATGGCTATGGCTGCTGTACAAACGCCTCTTGAAGTTTCTTGTCGTCATCTGGACATTTGTAATCCTGCTATTGAGGATACAGCTGTTGCGGAACGAATCAAAAGAATATGTCCTCCTCACACATATTCTTGGATATTGGTTCGCACCATGGACCATCATTTTGGGACTACTCCGGGAATAGCAGAGGAGAGGGCTCGATTGATTCAATTTATGCCTACGAACAGTCAGGCGGCATGGAATATCATTTGCATAATTTTTCAACGAACAACCGTTGAAGTTCTTTTTACAAATCGGGCAGTGCAAGGATTACTTGGCTCTGCGGATCAAAATGACATACATTCTGCTCAGTCAGCCTACTGGCAAAATTATTCAATTAAGGTCTATGTCTCAATAGGAGGCAATTTTAGTGTAGAAATGCAAACTGAGAGAGGACGTGTGACCCAAAAAATTTCAGGAATTTGCACTATTTTGTAAGAGGGTTAAATTATGATTGTAGCCGCCCCATCCTTTCAACTTACCTGTCAAAACTCAGGTATTTGCAATCCAGATATTAGTGATGATGTCATTGGTGTGCAGATAAAGCAAAATTGCCCACCAAATACATTTTCATGGATTGATGTGCGTAGCATGCCTCATCAATTCACAACGGTGCCCACTCCACAGGCTATACCTTCTCGGTTTGTTCAATTTCAATCTACAACGTATCAGTCATGTAAACACATTTTAAGCATTTTGATTCGGAGGACAGAGCTCGAGACGCTCATTTTAAATCAAGTGGCGAGGGGGATATTAGGTTCGAATAATCCGGATGATCAGACGGCAGCACGTTCAGCTTTTTGGCAAAACTATACAATTACCCTCTTTGTCTCAATGGATGGTAGTTATAATTATGATGTTTTTCCTGAACAGGGAAAGACGACACAAGTAGCAGCACTAGTTGCAACAACTTATTCTGGATGGTACGCAAGGTATGGTACATGGCTTGGAACTGTAGGCTGGTGGATTGGGAAGAAATTGAGGATTATATAGTAGATGATCTAACATTTTTGAAAGGAGGAAGGAAAGTTTTTATGGTAATTGTACAAAATCTTTGTCATCAATTGGGCATTTGCGATCCTGCAATTGCAGATGAAGCCATCTCAGACCGAGTCAGGATGGCATGTCCTGTTGGAACATATTCTTCAATTGTGGTTTGTACCACAGCTCATCGTTTTCTAACGGGACGGCAGATAGAGCCTTCTCGATTGATTACATTCCAACCTACCTACCGTGAAGCAGCCAAGAACTTACTTAGCATTATTTTTCAACGGACAACCCAAGAAATTCTTTTGCTAGTGGGAACACTTCAAGGTTTACTAGGCTCTCAAGATCCAGAAGACAGACATTATGCAGCGTCAGCCTACTGGCAAAATCACACAATTAAGGGGTATATCTCAATGGGAGAAGCGGAAGCTTTTAATTGGGACATAGAAACAGAGCAAGGAGCTGTTACCTTCAGAGTTTTTGCGCTGGGAATTTAGAAAGTTGCTCTAGCTCGAGTTTCATGTTTTTGGAGTTTCTTTGAAAGAAAAAATTCCTAAGAAATAAAACTCGCGCTAGAGATTAAATCACAAGGGGGTAGGCTCCTTAGGCAATGGCTTATAGAACAGAACCAAAGCATGCATTTTTTGAGCATCATCTTCCCTATAACCAAGTTCGACAAGCTCTTGTTTCCCACAGATAAGAAATGAGCTATAAGCATCTTTCCAACGTGTTTTGAGGAGATGGTCTAGCTCTTTGGCTAATTGATTTGCTAACCTTCCTTGCTTTGTTATGAGACATTGCATGCGTTCCCGGAAACTTTTTAATGGGGTTATCTCTAAAGAAAAACAGTCTCTTATGTTTTCCAGATGCTCGAAAAATATTGATGACTCAGATCTTCCCCTCCTTCTTCTTTCTTCATTTCTCTCAAATGCAATCTGATCATCTGGTTTAAAGAGGGTAACTACGTCGCAAGGCTGTTTTGGTTGCCCAGGTTGATGAAGATTTTTGAGCTTATGCAATCGTCCTTCTCCACCACCAGCTTGGTATTCGCCTTGCACCTGGTACTTTTCAACAAGCTTATTAAATTCGTTTCCACTTGGGGGTTGGAAATAATATTGCCTAGATTCAGGATCAAAAAGAGGCTTAGGTTGTGGTTGGGGCTCGTTGATAGGAGAAGCTAGGATGAGAGACATATCAATCGGTACAGGCTGTGTAGTATTGCTTTTATCAGCTATATATTTGGCAGCATGACTCACAACTGCAACCCCGCCTACAATCATCGCTCCCATAGTAAAGCTGCACATAGGGTTTGCAATGACCGGAAGAATAGCGACAACTGATACAACATCCCAAAAACAATGAAGATAGCGATTTTCTCCTCCAAATCCCATCGAGACATGTTTGAGAACATCAAAGACAACAGCATTGATAACCCCTGCACGAAGTGCCCATGCGACATGAAGAGTTGATTTGATCAAACTTTGGCATGTTGTTCTTTTCGTTGGTAAAGATTGGAAGGGTGAAATGAGCGCGCTATGTACGGCTACGCATGAAGAAAATGCGGCTTGAAAAAGCGACCAGAATGGGGTTGTGCATGTCGTCACTTTTATTGCACCGGCAAGCAGAGATCCAATCCCCCCACTAGTCACAAAAGGTGCGCTCATCAAGGGATCTTCACTTATCGTTCGTGCAAAGGATGCATATTTTTCCACCCAATGCGCACACTGCTCTCTGATCATGCTACACGTCATAACACACCTCACTTTTGAAGAGTGAAGGTATTTTAGCTTTTTTGCGGATTAATCTTAATGCAAGTTTACAACTGGCGAGTTATTGAAGATCGACATCCAAACAACAGTGAAGGCTTTTGATCGCTGGTGAGTGTGCATCTTCATCCTCCTTGTAGTCAATTCTGGACCAGAATTAACCGATAAACTTTTGATGGCAAAAAAGTAGCCTAATCCACATAATGGCCCGCAAACAATGTCGACTTAGATCCCCACAGAAAATCTGTTTGTGGAGCGGTTCAGGAGGTCAACATGCGTATGAGAAAGTCTTTCTCAGAAGCTACAAATTTGTTCTCAGCCATTACCTATTGTCCCTCTATTTCTTCGCTTCTTTTTTTACCTCACACATTTTCTGAGAAGATATTTTTTTTCAAAAGACCGATCACAAGCAATTTACAAAGAGGAGGTAAAGGAAAAAAAATCAATGTGGTCTCCACATCACATTTTCAGGGACTTTAAAAATCAAAAAAGTAGAGTGTAAAAAAACCGGGGGTGTTTATGTCAAGTAGTTCAAGTGTTGTGAATGGAATCGCTACGGCAGTCAATTTGTTGTGCGATCTGGCTATGTTAGGCGAGGCGGCGGATACCTTGCTGCAAGCAGTCGATCATAATGAGAACCCGCTCCTTGAAACAGCAACATTAATCAATTCTCTTGCTTTGGTTGGTTTTTCGGCCACAGAAATTGGCGGCCTATGTGCAGGTCTAAAGAGTGAAACTTTACAAAAAATAAAATCTGGTGAACTACTGCCAAGAGCATTGAATGTTCCACTCCAATGCGGGACACAATTAATGCAAGTAGTTAGAGAAGAAGATGAAAATCATCCCATCGAACTTCGCCACTTGCTTCGGGTTATGGAAAAGGGCCTCGTTGCTCCTCTTGCCGACATGTCTCGAACTGCTGCATCTGCAGAAGCATATTACGAACAGCATTTTCTTGATATGACTCCTGAGGAACTCAAGAAAGCCGAAAGACCAATTTACAAACTAGTAGATTATGGGGAGGATGCTCACTGGAAAATTGTTGGCTATAAGCCGGTTGATCCTGAAGAATGCAAAAGAAATTTGCAAAGCCTGCATACGCAGTTTGTGGCAGCGACAGTTGTACGCGTTGCTGCACGCAACAGTGTAGTAGAAAGGGTTGTGTGTGATTTGGGCATACCTACCATTCAGAGACTTGCTGCCTTTTTTGGCTGGTATGCACCAATCGGACAAAATCCTGGTGGCGGAGCGGGAGGGCCAGGCGGAGCAGGAATTCATCCAGCAGGGGGTGCAGCTTCTCATGATGTGGTGGAACAAGAATTAAACATAGATCTCGTTAACTTTCCCAATATTCCAGAGCCTCTCCATGGAGATGAGGTATTACAACTATATGTTTGCCCCATTACTCAACGCCCTATTCGCGATCCTGTGCGCGATCCTACCAATAACATAACTCTCTATGAGCGAAGCGCAATTGTGAATTGGTTAAGGCAAAACCCCGTTTCTCCAATAACAAAATTGCCATTGAGGATAGAAGACTTGCTGGAAGCGCCTGTTGAGCGCAATCTCATCAATCAGCGATTACAAGAATATCAAGATGCATTGCATCACTTCTTCGAGGAGCATGCGGCAGCACCTATAGGAGATTAGAGCATCTATAGTTAAAAAAAGCTGAAGGATTGGCTGTTTAGCCAATTCTTCAGTTTGTATAAGGAAGGCACTTATGGTGTTATCTGTTTGTTTGACTGTGGGTACTGCAATAGGCGTTGCTGCGACTGTGGGAAGTGGTTGTTTGGATTTTTTGGCTGTGACCGATGATAAAGCAATGCCAAAATCGCAAAAGGTGTTTCGCATATTAACTAACGCCCTAACACTCGGGACTCTACCTCTTGCGTTTGCAGCTACTGTAGCTAAGGCACCTGCAGCTATACGATTGGCTTTAAACGGAGCTGCAGCTGCAGCAACCCTTACGCAAAGAGTAGCTGTTCTTTCTGGAAGAGAAAGCCCTCTTGGCTTTGGGGATTATTTGGACCTAGGAGCAGGTACCCTCATTAGTGTATGCGGCCTTGTAAATGATGCTATTATTTTCAAACCTGAATTTTTTGGTTCTCAGAGACAGCTTACAGAAAATGTATCAAGTATTGGAAACTTGATAGGTAAGTGTGTTGAAACCCACGTGTATGAAGCGTGGAGCCCTATTGGAAATCTTGTAAAGCGTTTTATAGAACAGCCTCTTTTTGTGGTAGCTCCCAATCAAGGACAAGGACGGCCATGCATTGTTTTGGCACCAATAAACGCTGAAGCAATTTACCATATGCAGCAAATGCAAACTATCGACCAGGTCGAAGAGATCCCTTCTCTTTTTCATAGCGACGATGTTTTAAAGCAATTTCGCTGTGCTCTATCAGGTAAACCTATACGTCACATGTTGGTTGTTGCGGGAACAGAAAGTAGTGCACACCCTATTTGGTTCGAATCTCGCGCAATTCTGCAAAAAATTGATCAAAGACAAAAGCCTGCTCGATGGCCAGAGGGCATTGGTTTTGCACGAGAAAACTTGCGGGAATTTCCCGCTAAGCAAACACAAATTGACACGGCACTAAACACAATCTTAGACGAGCTTCATAGGGCGGAATTCCGATTTGAGCCACTGGAGAATTTCGCACATCCAGAGATTCAAAAATATTTACAAATGGTGGCTATTTTAAAAGCAATTGGATTAGAAAGAATCAACACGATGCAAGATGTTGAGATTTGTGACACTATTGTTGAAAGAGTTTCTCCAAAGACAATTGCAAATGTGCGTGTGAATACTATATGGCATCAATTCCATGCGGGAGAGCAACCTAAGCCGACAAAGGTCATTCATTTGACACCCACAGTTGCCTGGGTAAGACAACCACCTCTTTCTGAAGAAGAGTTATTTGCAGCAACTCGAGCAGCCCTCATTTCAAAAGATCAGAGAGACAAAAAAGCTTTACTGCTTGCGAAGATACCTTTTGAGATCCGGGTATCTACCGATTTACAAGATTTACTGATCTGCTCTGAATTTGTACGATCTGACTATGAAAGAAAAACGGAACTTCTTCATATGATGAAAGAGGTCCTTCAGGTCGACCGGCTTCATGACCTCTTCGATGATGAACTTGCAGACAGAATCGTTGCAGGAATTCCAAAAAAATTTATTGTAAATGTATCTGTGCATTCTCTAGAGTATCGATTTGCTGAAAACCCAAAACCTACAAGAGCTATTGTTTTTACTCCACCTTGGGGGTCTAGCAAGATGGAAAGTTCTGTAGATAGTCTCTTCGCTGCTGCAAGATTTCTTTTCGGCTCTCAAACTGAAATTGACAAACAGGAACTTAATAATTGCGGCCCGTTTATTATCTATGTTGATAGCAATTTTCAAGACTTAGATATTAAGGAACTTGAAAATTTTGCACACCCAGGGAATATGGTGGCTATTTTAAAAGCAATCGGATTAGAAAGAATCGGCACGATGCAAGATGTTGAGATTTGTGATACTATTGTTGAAAAAGTTTCTCCAAATTTTATAGCGGATGTGCGTGTAAATACCATACAGCATCAATTTCGGGCGAGAGAGCAACCTAAGCTTACAAAAGTGATACGTTTTACTCCCACAGTTACTTGGAGCAAGCCACCTCTTTCTGAAGAAGAGTTAGTCGCGGCAGCTCGAGCAGTTCTTCTTTCGCAAAATCCAAGAGACAAAAGAGCCTTAGAGCTTGCTCAAATACCCTTTGAGATCAAAGTATCTACCAATTTACAAGATATTCAGATCTGCTCTGAGTTCGTAAAATCTGACTATGAAAGAAAAACAGAACTTCTCCAGATGATGAAAAGGGTTCTTCAAGTCGAACAGCTTCAGCAACTCGCCGATGATGAGCTTGCAGATAGTATTATAGCAAGAATTTCAAAAAAACTTATTGTAAATGTTTCTGTGCATTCTCTAGCGTATCGATTTGCCGGAACTGTTGCCCCAAAACCTACACGATCCATTGTTTTTGCTCCACCAGTGAGAGGGCCTGGCAAGAAGGTCGGTTCTGCAGATAGCTTGTTCGCTGCTGCAAGATTCCTTTTCGGCTCTGAACGTGAAATAGATAAGCAGGAACTTAAGAAATGCCGCACATTTATTATCTACATAGATAACAATTTTCAGAACATAGAGATAAAGGAGATTTTGTAAGTATGGCTGCTACATGGACTACTCTTGATTTAGTGAAATCTGATACCTACTCCCCCGTTGAAAGGAGAGATATCTCAGAGCTGCAAGAAACTGCGAGGGTGAAAAAGAAGGATCTCTTCCCCTTTTTTATGCCCCCCCCACCTCTTTCCCCTATTGCAGAGTGTAGAGAGGAAATGCCTCAAAGACGAGTATATCAAGAGTCGATCAACGAGCAGGTGAAAAGACGTTTTGATAAAATAATGTTTAATAGCCCGACCTTCAACTTAATACATTGCAAAGATGTTCAACCCGAGGGTCTCCAAGATGCCCCTCCTCAAGCAATTTCTCAACCTGAAGACACCCAAGAACCTCAGCCAAGTCTTGCTCTTTGCCAACCTAAGCCTAGCGAAATCCAAACAACAGAGTTAAAAACTTTTTTTGACCCTGAATATAATTCGTATTATTTTAAACCCATTCCCTTTGGGGAGGTCGCCAGATTTGTGGAAAACTTTCAGGTGGAAGGTGGATATTCCGGACTATGCTGCGGGAGATTGAGGAAGCTGAAAAATCTAACAAAGAGTGGCTACCCAGAAGAACGGTGCGACATAATTGCTCTGACAAAAGATCGTCGACAAGTTGAGTATGAAGCCAAGATAACTAAAGGTAATTTTGTTTTGGGTATAATAAAAAATATTTGTGATGGATGCACAGACTTTCAATCCAGATCTGTGAAAAAGTGGCAAGCAAAACAAGCAGAAGCATGTGGACAAATTGTCGAGGCATTGCAAACCAAAAAAGAAGAATGGCATTATGACAGCTTTATGATTGCGGACGAAAAGATGTTAATAGAGCTAGGGTATATTGAGGAAGATGCGAAAAAAATACACCTCCTTGCTCTTTTTTATAAAAAGGTTCCGATGCAACCTTAGAGCTGAATTCAAAAGGTTTAACAAATCGAACGTATTGCAACTATGTCATTTTATGAAATGAGGAAAAAATTTGCATGAGTACTGTACCACCATTTTTTGATGATTTTGGAGCTCGTTGCCGGCAATTGGGCATTTGTGATCCTAAGATTGACGATGCCACTGTCTCAAAACGAATCCTAAAAGTGTGCCCTGCTGGAACATACACTTCTTTATATGTTCACACCATGTACCATCATTTTTCTACTTATCCTGGAACAGAAGTGAAGCGTTATCGATTGGTTCAATTCAAGCCTACGAACAATGAGACACTATGGAACATGCTTTGCGTTATTTTTAAAAGGACAATCAATGAAACCGTTAATCTAGGGCGTGCAGTTGAAGGCTTGCTGGGCTCTCCAGATCCCAAAAACAGACATTATGCACAGTCGGCCTACTGGCAAAATTACACAATTAAGCTGTATGTCAGAATGGAAAGAGCGTTTGAATGGGGTATAGATGTTGAACAAGATCCTGCTACTGGAATAGCTCAAATAGCTTTATGATTGCAGACGGTAGAGATGAATTCAAAAATTTTAACCTGAGGTGTTATAATTACGATATTTCTGCTGACCAGGGAATGGTAACAGAGGTTGTTGGTTACTTAGGCAAACAGAAAAAACCAGATGAAGCTTCTCAAGGAGCAAGAGTTGCTCCAAACTCTTCTGGGTGGTGTGTCATTTTATAAGAGGTTAAAAGAATTTTTATCGGTATTATGAACCAAATAGAAGTTTCTTGTCGTCATTTGGACATTTGTAATCCTGCAATTGACGATGCTACGGTCTCAGATCATGTCATAGAAGCTTGCCCTGCTGAAACATACACTTCGATATATGTTCGCACCATGGACCATCATTATCCGAATGCCCCAGGAGGAGTGATGGAGCATTCACGATTGGTTCAATTCCAGCCTACAAGCCTTGAGGCAGCAAGGCACATACTGAGCATTATTTTTCAAAAAACACCTGTGGAAACCCTTAATTTAAATCGAGTAGCTCAAGGAGTTCTCGGCTCTCAAGATCCTAGAGACATACATTTTGCTCAATCGGCCAACTGGCAAAATTACACACTTAAGGTGTATGCCACAATCGGAGATAATTTTAATTGGGATATGTCCCCACCAGAGCAAGATGGTGTTACTCAAAAAATTTCAAGTATTTGCACTATTTTGTAAAATCACATCTTAGGCAGAGGCTTATAGAAAAGAACCAAAGTATGCGTATTTTGAGCATCAATCTCGTTATACCCAAGCTGGCGAAGCTCATTTTCCCCACATATAAGAAATGAGCTGTAAGCATCTTTCCACGTTGTTTTGAGAAGATGATCTACTTCTTCGGCTAATTGGTTTGCCAACTCCTCTTGCTTTTGTATGCATCCTTGCATGCGTACCCGAAAACTTTTTACAGGGAGGAGATCCAAAGCAAAACAGTTTCGTATGTTTTCCAGCTGCTCGAAAAAGATTGATAACATGGTTCTTTTTTTGCTTCTTTGTTCATTTCTCTCAAAGGCAATCTGTTCACGTGTTTTGGTAAGGGTAATTACATCGCATGGTTGTGTTGGCTGCTCAGGTTGATTCAGATTTTTGAGTTTCCTCCTTCGTCCTTCGCACATGCCTTGGTACTCGCCTTGCACCTGGTACTTTTCAATAACCTCATTAAGTTCTACTCCATTGGGAGGTCGGAAATAATATTGCTTTGACTCGGCATCAAAAAAAGGTTCGGGCTCTTTTCTCTCACTGGGTATGAGAGACATATTGAGCGGCACACTCCGTTTATGAGAAAGAATCGTATTAGTCTTATCATCTATATATTTGGATACAAGGCTAATCACAACAACTCCGCCCACAATTATCATTCCCGTGGTAAAACTGCACACAGGGTTTGCAATGACCGGAAGAATGGTGACAATTGACACCACATCCCAAAAACAAAGAAGATACCGATTTTCTCCCACCAATCCTATGGAGAGGTGTTTGAACAGATCGAAGACAATAGCATTGATAACGCCAGCACGAAGAACCCAAGCAACATGAAGGGTCGATTTGATCAAACTTTGGTATGTTGTTCTCTTTGTGGGCAAAGATTGGAATGGTGAGATGAGCGCGCTATGTGCTGCTACGCCCGAAGCAAAGATGCCCTGAAAAAGTAACCAAAATGGTGTTGTGCATCCCACAACTTTTGCTGCGCATGTTAGCACAGCACTAATACCACCATTTGTCACAAAAGGCGCACTCATCCAGGGATTTTCACTTATCTTGCGCGTAAAAGATACATATCTTTCCACCCAATGTGTACCCCATTCTCTGATCATGCTACACGTCATAACACACCTCGCCGTTGAAGAGTACTGACATTTTAGCCTTTTTGCGAATTAATCTTAATGCAAGTTTACAACTGGCGAGTTATTGAAGATCGACATCCAAATAACCGCGAAGGCCCTTGACAGCTGGTGAG
Source organism: Chlamydiia bacterium (assembly GCA_003170575.1). GTDB lineage: Bacteria > Chlamydiota > Chlamydiia > Chlamydiales > FEN-1388 > FEN-1388. The sequence goes on from PMZB01000174.1 coordinate 18,075, forward strand.
CGCGCATCTTCATCCTCCTTGTAGTCAATTCTGGTCCAGAATTATTCGATAAACTTTTGATGGCAAAAAAGTAGCCCGATCCACATAATGCCCCACAAACAATGTCGCCTTGATGAGTATGAGAAAGTCTTTCTCGGATACTACGCAAATTCGGTCTTTACCTATTACTCTCTTATATCTATTTCTTTGCTTCTTTTTCACCTCACACAAAGCCGGCAAGAAAATGCATCTCCTTGCTCTTTTTTACAAAAGGGTGCCGATGGAGCCAAGAGAGCTGAATTTAAAAAAACTTTAACAAAAGGTATTTTTAGTATGAATCCCATTCAAGTTGCCTGTCAAAATTTAGGCATTTGCAATCCAGCTATTGGTGATGATGCTATTGCCGGCCGAATAAGGCAGAATTTACCTCCTGGCTCCTATTCAAGTCTTGATATGCGTTGCATGTCTCATCAATTCTTTAGCACTCAAGCGACCGTTCCTTCCCGGATTGTTAGACTTCAACCAGGTAGGCCCGTTCTGAACGCCGATGAGATACTCTCTGTAAATCGTGTGGTGATGGGAGTATTGGGTTCAAATAATCCTCAAGATCAAGCCGCAGTACGGTCAGCTCTTTGGCAAAGCTACACAATTACCCTCTTTGTCGCGATGGATAATAGTTATAATTACGATGTTTTACTTGAACACTGAAAGCGCCACGCAACATCCCCATCCTTGACGATCAACAGAATTTCTCCAAGCCCTCGGCGAGTAGTACTCCTTGATCTTGAAGATTGCCACCCAGCTTACACAGGGCTGCTTGGAGGAACCAATGGTAGCTGTGGATTAATTGGCTGCCTTGCCGCCGAGCAACAATTTGACAAAATTCGAGCAGCCAGGCAAGAATCGTTTAAGTTATTTTTTTCCAGTACCTAACGAGGCTTTAACGATGTGAGGCTAGATTTCTGACATCTTTCTCAAAAGCGAAGAATAGGCCTCTATATGATCCTTGACAGTTAGACTTAGATGTACGGCTCCACTCAACGGGCTCTTCACCAAAAAGCTCTTTAAATTTTTCTTTTTTAAAAGCCCTAAAGCAAAAATCCAATTCAAGTGATTGAGGTGAAGATAAACCAAAAGAAAATTCTCGAATTGCGCGAAAAAACCGTGTCAAAAAATTAGCTTTATTCAATTGGTCATTTGTTTCTTTGTAAAAGTCGCTTAACTTTTTGACAATATCCACTCCTACAATCCGTTCGTCTACAGTCAAGTCACCGATTTCAGCGCGTTTGCAAGCATGAGTATATACTTTGTCATACAACAAGTTTAAATTATAAGACCCACACATTCCTTTGGCCCTGATAATACGGCCTCCCCAGAAAGAGTACCCGGGATCGCATGTTTCCATGATGTTTTTTAATTCAACGAGCTGTGTGGAAAAATTAAGAGTCTCTAACCTGGCTGGCAATGACGTCATACGCTACTCCCTCTTTTTTTTGCATGCTGTTCTTGTCAAAAAACCATTATAACAATTCGTTAGATAAAAAACAACCTTTGATGAGAAAGTAGGCGTTTTGAACAACCTATCAGCTTGGTACCGCCCAGTTGTCCGCTTGCCATTTCATGAAATTTTCTAGCGTTGGTCGTGATCCATGTCGACCCATACTTGGATCGAATGAGGTTATATTGACCCCTTGTTGAGCAGCAGTAGCAACAGCCTCCATCATCAACTCGTTTATTTTTTGCCTATCAAATTCGGGTTTAGCCCCTAGGCATATATGAAGGCGATATCCTCCTGCTACGTCGGGATCTGGCACAACTGCGATCCCTTCATAGGGTACATTTAGGTCGTTATTAGGCGGCACCGTCAATAATATGCCATTTAGTTGATCTGGGCCTTGATTTATGATATCAGCGCCTTTTGCTAAAACCACTGTGACGGCCGGGTTCCTTCTCATCGGCGCATGAGCGATTTGATAGGTAAACGCCTGCTCTTGTGACATTAATGGTCCCGCCACTGAAGAAAAGGGTTGCGGGCCTTGTACTCCAGCGGGTGGCACAGCCGATGGCATAATGTATTGCACGCCTGTAGGAATCACAGGAGGCATTGTTGCTTGTGGAATTTGCGGCCCTTGCGCTGCAGCGGGTGGCACTGCCGATGGCTGTATGTATTGCGCTCCTGCGGGAATCACAGGAGGCATTGTTGCTTGTGGAATTTGCGGGCCTTGTACTCCAGCGGGTTGTACAGCAGATGACGGAATTTGTTGCGCGCCTGTGGGAGTCACAGGAGGAGGCGTTTCTTGTAATGGAGATTTTTGCCATTGCTGGAAATTGGCTTTGGTTGCTCCAGAATGTCGGCCAACCGATCCCTCATATGAGGTTATAGTGATCCCTTTTTGAAAAGCGGTAGCAACAGCCTGTTTCATCAACTCGTTTATTTTTTGCATATCAAATTCTTGATATCCTCCGCCTGGGCATAGATGAAGACGATATCCCCCTGCTGGATCTGGCATTACAGCGATACCTTCATAGAATTCTGCTGGATTCTTAGTCGGCGTCAATAATATGCCCCCTTTGCTTTCGATCTCAGCACCGCTTGTGTAGGCCAATGAGGCTCCCAGTTTAGTTTTCTCAGGCACCTGAGCGATTTGTTGGGCAACCGCCTGCTCTTGTGGCGTTAACGGTCGTCCGGCCACTGAAGGAAAGGTTTGAGGACCTTCCTGTTTGACCATGGCGCGAAAAAAGGCATCATGGACCGATTTGGGCAACTCCCCATTTAGATCAATCTCTTCTCTCTGTCCCTGCTGATTCCGCACAGTAGCTCTTGCAGATGCAACACTTCCATCTGGGCCATGACGAATGCCAATGCTTATAATGTTCGAGTCTTTAAACCCTTCAACTACAAGGACATCCGGGTGTGTTGCTGCTTGTATAAACGTCAACCCGCTCTCCTGGTCCGCAATTTTTTGTTTCGCATTCTTAAAGAGAGCAAGATCTCGCAGCATAACCCCAGCCATACTCTTCCGTTCCTCTCCTAAGACCTGCGGCAGTGGTTGCGCTGCAGCGGGTTGTACAGCCGATGGCGTAATTTGTTGCGGGGTTGGAGTTGAAACTTTCTCTGCAACTGCTGAGGGCTTTGGAGCTAGGGCTGGAGTTGCCGGGGCTGGAGTTTTAGGCACAGAAGAGCCTAAAGTAAGGCCTGAGGCCAATCTTCCTGGTTGGGGTGGTATTTCAGGCCTAGCAGGGGCCAAGCCAGCTTGAGCGAGGGTTGCTGCAGCACTAGAGTATTGACCGATGACGGCATCCATACTCCCTCCCCCACTTTCATTCTCAATATTATTTCCATAGCCATCACTATTATTATGAATAACTAATGCGCAACTTTCTTGACCGACAGGTGGGGTATACTGACCTGAGGGAGAAGAGAAAAGAGATGCCTTAGTGCGAGCTCTTTCGCCCAAGAAGGAAGCATATAACGCAGGAGCATTCGGATCAGCAAAATTATTGAATCCAAAAGACTTCATATGGGGAAAAGGGACTGGAGCACCAGCACTCGTCTGTTTTAGAGAAAGGTATTTTAAAGCTAGCATTTGAAATCGATTCATTGCAGTTGGATTTTTTTGGTTAGGGCCATCTGAAAAACAGGAAGCAAAAATAGATGGAGGATCAACTGTAAAAACATATCCTTGAGGACATGCTGCCTCTAAGTTAGAAAGTTCTGCATTGAGTGACTCTACATACATTTTAAAGAACATTTGCCCGGAAAGAACTTTTGTTTGCACACCTTGCTGTGCAGCTAGCTCATCTGTTTCTTGAAAACTTACCTTGACATACATGTCCTTCAAACTATTTTCAATTTGTTCCGGGGTTTTTGCAGATGTGAGAATTTCTTCAAGTTTAGCTGTAGCTTGACGTGGGGTGAGAATTTGACTGGGAGGAATTTCACTTTCAGCCTTAAGTCCTTCTGCCCCTACAAAATTTCCGACAAGAGCGCTTTTTATTTCGTGATCGTATTGGCTTCGTGTGGTGTCATTTTGCTTAGCTTGAGAGGATATTTCTTGAGGAAGGGTGAGTGTCCCTCGCACTTCCTTTTGTTCTAGACAGCATGCATTGATCACCGTAGAACCCGACTCACAGTCTGGTTGAACCATAGTACTTAAAATGACTGATCGCGTTTGGGATTGTTTATTTGGCCCAATGAAAGGCGTGATGCCATGACCGTTCTGGTACTTATAGTCCCCTGCTATAGAAATTGGAAGAAGCGCCATGGTAAAGGTTCGTAACACGGCCTCCATGTTGGTAATGTTTGAGCCGGGCATAAACTTGGTGCCCAACGCCTCTGGCCTCTGATTGGTGAATAATCCTTGGGCACGCTCCATAGAAAGTAAATCGCTTTTCGCGAGTACAACAGTTCCGCCTATTTGCGTGGATTTTGCTGCTTGCATGAAGGCGCTCCTTACCTCTTGGCCTGGCTTCGCTGATATGCCTGATTCAGACAAGTTTTTTAAATCGGAAGACTTAATCTGGCCAAAGCAACCCTGAACAGAAGGAGGAACTCCCGTTTGAACAGAAGGAAAGGGTTGCGGGCCTTGTGCTGGAGCGGATTGTACAGCTGATGGCGTACTTTGTTGCACGCCTGTGGGAAGCGCAGGAGGCACTGTTGCTTGCGAAATTTGTGGGCCTTGCGCTGCAGTGGGTTGTACAGCCGATGGAGCACTGTGTTGCACGACTGTGGGCGTTACAACAGGAGGACCCATTTCTTGTAAGGGTTGCGTGCTTTGCTGTTTCGCTTTGACCATGGAGCGAATAAAAGCATCAAAGATCGACCCGGGTAATTTCCCGTTTAAATCAATCTGTACTTCATTCCCGTCCGGATTTAATACTTTAACCATGACCGATTCAACTTTTCCATCTGCACCATGACCAATGCCAATGCTTATAATGTTCGGGTCTTTAAACCCTTCAACCACAAGAACATTCGGTAGTGCTACTGCGCGTATAAACGTCAAACCACTCCTCTCATCCGTGATTTTTTGCTGCGCATTCTGAAAGGGAGCAAGATCTTTAAGCGTCATCCCATGCATATCAATTTTCTGCTCTTTTAAAACCTCAGCTGATGCCCCCATCTCTTTTTGAGGAATTTTCCCCTCCTTTACAGCAGTTGGTTGAGGGGGGGATGGAGGACTGCTAGCTATCTTTTCATGTTGAGCAACTTGTTGCAGAACTGCTTCCCCGGCTTTAGTCTTATTTGTTGTTTCTGAAGAAAACGTTTTGGTCAAGGTATGGGTTTGTGAAAGTGCTGGGCGAGAAGGTTCTGAAGGTACCTCAGCCTGCCTTGAGCATAGCTTGGATGCAGCTGTCATTATTTTTAGACAAAGATTTTTTAACCCGATGCCCATACTCGTTATCCCTGAACTGACGAATCGTATGGCCCCCCCAAGACTAGCCAAAAGTTTTGTAGCTTTTGTAACTTCAGCGCCCTGATTTGACGTTGAAGGAGTTATAGGCTCCCTAATTGGCGGCATTCCTGTGTTCATAGATTCTCCTTTATGTTCCCAAACTGTTCAGGCTGTAAATTCTTTAGAACAAACCACACCTCAAGAGCTCTTTCGATTAGTGCGTTTAATCAACAGCCCGAACTGCATTTGTGACTTTATCCCTCAAAGTATATGATAATAATTTTAATCACAAGATAAAATCGTATAGATATTTTTTGATAATCTATTTCGAGAAACCACAACCTACTTCCAGTATATTTCCGCACGTGGGAAGATGGTAACTTGATCTAAAGCAAAGGGAATGGTATACGTCAAACTAATTTGTGAATAGGAAGGGAGGCAGCTATGATACGTTGTCTATTGTTCATGTGTGGGTGCATGGCATCTACGCTCTACGCTTTTGTTCCCACTGCCTATGTATGTAACTCTGCGAATGGGACAGTTAGTTCGGTAGCGGTTGTTGAGAGTCCTATGCTGCCTGTAGGAAGCCACCCATCTGCTATTGCTCTTACTCCAGATCAGTCGACGCTTTGTGTGTGCAATACATCCGCTGACACAGTAAGCATTATCGATATTGCAACTGGGGGCACACAAACAGTAACTGTTGGTAGTCCCCCTACTGCTATTGCTATCACACCTGATGGAACAAAGGCTTGTGTGTGTAATAGCGCTGGCAATAGTGTTTCAGTGATTGACCTCTCTTCTTTATCTGTGACAAATATTTCCCTCACCGGCCAGCCCATCTCTATCACTATCTTGTCAGATGGTTCTTCGGCTTTTGTGTCCTGTGATAACACCGAGGTAGTTGTTTTTAATCCTGTGACAAGCTCCATAATCACTACAATTTCTATGGCTGACACTCTAGGGCCTATCACCACGACTCCGGATGGATTAAAGGTATGCCTAGCATGCGACGCTGGTCTTCGCATTATCAACCCCCACACCTATGCTGTGACGGTGGTGTCCCTTTCTGAGCCGACGCACAAAATAGCTATTACACCTGACAGCACACAAGCCTGCTTGCTCGGAACAAACCGTCTATTTGTTGTTGACCTAACTACATTAGCAACACAAAGTGAGTTTGTCGGCAACACTGCAAGTGATCTTGCCATCACAAAAGATAGCTCTCAAATACTTGTTTCGCAGTCATTCCCTAGCGGAGTTGAGACTTTTACACTCAATCCCCTGACTTCCGGAGATCTCTTCTCTTTTGGTCGGAATAATCAAGCTATAGCCATTACATCTGATGGCAAGCAAGCCTGCATAGTTGACCCACGTTCGGGTTTGGAACCAGGAACACTTTGGATTTTCGATATTCTCACACATTCTATATCAGGCCAAATGCTGGGCGTACAGCCAAATGCTCTTGTGATCTCCTCTCCTGTTGCACCCAACGCTCCAGCAAAATTTATTGGGAAAATTAAACGATATAGTCACAAAAAAAGGACTCTCTGCTTGCATTGGAAAAATAGTTCCTCCCAAGATATTGTAACTTATGAAATTTTTGCTTTTAAGAAAAAAATTGCAACTATTCTTCCCAATGCACAATCTAAGTATCACCAGCCAATCTACAGTCCCTTTCTTTTCTGTCAGAAAATACCTAAAAAGTACTTTCACCGCCTCCACAAGAAATATCGCATTCGTGCCGTCAGTTCAAATGGCTTAGCAAGTGCTTTCACATTACTTAGATTTTCTCATTGTAAGTAGGGTTGGTAACTGCTCAAATAAATCTGGATATATCTGGACAAATATGGATATTTTGTGTAGAACTTTCAAATGACTGAAAATCTATAAAGGAGCAGACCACAGTCATGAAGGTATCAATAGGAAAAGCTGCAGAAGAGCTAGGGGTTACCAGAGAGACTCTACGCCGGTGGGAACGCTCTGGCAAAATTTCATCCGAGAGAACAAAAAAAGGCCATCGTAGATATGACTTAGGCTATCTGCGAGGAATTATTCCGAAGAAGAATTTTGATAAAAAATATACTATCGCCTATGCTCGTGTGTCCAGCCATGACCAGAAAGAAGATTTAAAGCGACAAGTAGTAGTACTTGAGTCATTTTGTGCACAGCACGGATGGCAGTATGAGGTCTTCCAAGATCTTGGCTCTGGACTCAACTACAGCAAGAAAGGCTTAAGAAAACTCATCAAAGAGATTTGTTCTGGGAGAGTTGAGAGATTGGTGGTTGTTCACAAAGATCGCTTGCTCCGATTTGGAGCAGAACTGATTTTTTCTTTGTGTGAACAGTTTAACTCTGAGGTGGTTATTATCAATTCCTCAGAGGGTGGAAGTTTTGAGGAAGATCTTGTGCACGACGTCCTCGAAATTATTACCGTGTTTTCAGCCCGGCTCTATGGAGCTCGTAGTCGAAAAAACAAAAAAATTGTAGAGACTCTGCAAAATGTCGCAAAAGAACTCTGAAAATCTTACCTTCACATATCAGGCAAGGCTTCCGCTCGATCACCAGGGGACTCTTATCTTTTCCCATTTTGCTTTGTTAATGAACAAAGTTGAGCATAGCCTTTTTGCTGACATTGCAAGAGGAAAAAAGTCCTTCGATCTCAAATCGTCGTATCTCAAAGAATTCAAAATTACTGCCCGGCATTTTAACTCTGTTAGAAGTGTTCTAGAAGGCAAAATTTCATCTGTCAAGGAACGAGAAAAAGAGGATATTGCGAGTACCAAAGCCCGAATTTCTGCCCTTGAATCCAAGATAAAAAAGTTAATCAAAAAGAAGGCTAATCCCCGTATCTTGCATGAGAAAAAAAGGCGATACGCAACGCTTAAGGCCCGGTTGCAAAGCAAAGAAAAGGATGCAGAGCTTGGGAAAATACGGCTTTGTTTTGGCTCACGCAAGCTTTTTCGAAAACAGTTTGATCTGAAAGCTAATGCTTACTCTTCTCAGGATGAATGGAAAAAGGAATGGGAAGACGCCAGATCAAATAACTTTTTCCTTATCGGCTCCAAGGATGAAACAGCAGGCAACCAGTCCTGCGTAGCAACTCTAGAAGGTAATTCTCTCTCCTTAAGAATTCGTCTACCTGATGCTCTTTCGGAATACGGAAAATATCTCGTCATCGAAGGAATTCAGCTTTCATATGGTCAAGATGCAATAGTCCAAGCACTTATCTCTGAAGAGTCTGTGGCTATTTCCTATCGTTTTGTTCGAGATCATAAAGGATGGCGGGTTTTCATAAGCGTTCCTGTAAAAAAACAAGCTTCTGTGACTCGAACTGGTATTGGTGTAATAGGAGTCGATATTAATGCAAACCATCTTGCTGTTGTGGAAACAGATAGATATGGCAATCCAATCGCACGCAAATCCTTTCCTCTTTGCACGTATGGAAAAACTCGCCATCAGGCTTCGGCTCTTGTTGGGGATGTGGCAAAAAGTATTATAGATTGGTGCCTCAAAGCGAAAAAGCCTCTGGTACTTGAAAAGCTCTCCTTTTCCAAGAAAAAGTGTGAGCTTCGGGAAATAAGCTCTCCCAAATATGCCCGGATGCTCTCCTCATTTGCATACAACTCAATTATTTCGACATTGAAATCCCGAGCCTTTCGCTCGGGCGTACACGTCAGAGACGTGAACCCTGCCTATACTTCAGTTATCGGCCGGGTAAAGTTTTCTAGACGTTATGGATTTTCGGTTCATGAATCGGCTGCTCTTGTTATTGGGCGCCGATTTTTAGGGAATTCCGAAAGGCTCCCCCGCCATCAGGCCATCGTGCCTGATGGCAAAGGCGGCTATCTCACCCTACCTCTACCCGCGAGGAATCGAGGCAGGCATGTGTGGACGCTCTGGGGGTTGGCCAAGAGGAATCTTCTCAAGTGGTGCCTGCAGCACACTTCCGGGCGCAAAAAGCTATCCTCAAGCCGGATTCTTCCTGCTTGTTGTGACATGAGATTCTCGGATCTTGTTGGTGAGACTCCAGCACACGAATCGACCACAGAACTGCTTGGTGGTCGTGTCTAGACTAACTGGACTGTTTGCCTCATTAGAGGTAAATGTCCAGATTTGTCCAGATTTTTAGGAGCGGTTAATGGATATGTTTGTACAGACGGTGGTACCACCTGCACACCCCCAACGCTCGTCATGGGCTATTTTGACGGAAATACAGTAACTGCCCTGTGGAACTATGCTCAGTACTTCACTTTGAGCGACAACTACCATGCAACTCATATCGGAGGATCAACTGTCGGAGCAATTTTCTTCAAAGGGATGCTCTGCTTCCAGTGAAACAGCGGTTTACTGTTTGATAATCTCTCTCATATCGTCTTGGATCAGTGATGTAATGGTTGGGAACCGATCTTTAAATCGGAACAGCAGACGAACAAGGTCCCCATAGGCGTCTTCGCTTTCGTATTCAAGACTGAATTGTACCTCGTGGCTTTCCGTGAGAGCGATAAAGTCCTTCATTTCCTCGATAAGACGATTCAGGACCTCTTTTTTTCCCTGAACTTCGGCCAGGGAGGAGGCACATAAAAAATCTTGCTCGAAACTATTGGCGCCTCGTACACGAACGATATCGACACAATCGGCGTCATGCACGATTCTCTGAGGGTCTGACGAAAACTTATTCTCGTCCGGATCTTTCTCTTTAATCGCCTGCACATACAGCAATCGCTGCTGCTCGGAAATCCCCTGTGCAAGCAAAAAGGTGTCGAGCAGTTCACCGCTTTGCCGATCCCACAAATCTGGTCCATCTCCTTCGCGTCCTGCATCGTGAAAAGCGCCCGAAAGTGCGGTCAAGATGGGATCTACCCTTGTCCTCCCCAAGACGCGCTCGTAAAAACGCGCGAATACTTGAGTCCACACGGCGGTTCGGACGCAGTGCATGGTACCATGCGGACCTCGAATGATCGTTCGAGGATTAATGTTTTTGCTCACTGCGTCTTTGAATGGAATCTTATACAAAGGTACTGCAACCGATTGAACCACACGGCCGATGACGAGCTGGTCATGTGTTGTGTATTCTGAGGTCAGTGGATACCGGGAAGCAAGACGTACTTTGCCCTGAAGAGCTTCCTGGTAGTTGCCGTCGCTTTGAGACTTGTCTTCTTTTGTATCTATTGCGGTAAGAAGAGGAGTCCCTTCTGTAGCCAGAATCTCGCTCATATCTCGTTTGAGAAGATTCGTGAGCGTGGGAAAGCGGTCTTGAAAATGAAACAGGAAACGCACAAGATCGCCATAGGCGTCTTGGCTGGTATGCTCCAGGCACAATTTTATCTTTTCATTTTCAGTAAGAAGAATAAAGGCCTGCATCTCCTCAAGGAGGCGGTTGGCCTGCTCCGTATGTTCGGGGGCTAAAGAGGGAAGACACATTCCCTTGGGATCAAACTGAGTGTAGAGAGTAGGACGACATGACTCGATGTAGTCAGCATCGTGCAGAACCCGTTGAGCGTCTGAGGAAAATCGATTCCCAGAAGGATCTTTTTCTTTTACAGCCTGTACGATCATTAACCTTTGCTGCTCTGGAATATGCTGTGAGAGCAAAAAGGTATTTAGTAATTCGCCGCCATGCTGGTTCCAAGCAAGATCACGGCAATCTTCCTCTGGCCTTCCTCCGGAAGTACGAGCCGCTCTCTGCCCGTGGCCATTGCCTCTGCCTCCTCGACGTACTCTGTGTATGAACATGCTGCGACCGCTTTCTCCATCATCCTGACGTGCGGAGTCATGAAAAGCCCCAGCCAGGGCGATCATGATCTTGTTCTCGCTTGGCTTTCCTAAGGTCTGTTCGTAAAAACAGGAGAACGCCTGGGTCCATAAGGCGGTACGAACGCAGTGCATAGTGTCGTGGTTTTTCCGCATGAGTTTGGTTGCATCAACAGCGTGTGTGTCCAGGTCATTAAAGGAGAGCTTATGAACTGGCAGTACCTCCATTTGAAGGATGCTGGCAATGGCTATCTGATCATGTGCTGAGTTTGTGGAAGTCAGACAATGGGGACCGGATTGGAGCATCTTGCGGTGAAGAGCTGTTTGATAAGTAAAGTAGCGGTGATCGCCACGAAGGTTGTTTACGAGGAACTCTATTCTTTTTTGGATAAAGTCAAGCTGGTTATTTGAAACGACGCGGACGGAAGAAAGGCCCCCTTTTTGTAACAATTCTCTTGTCTGTTCTTTCAATTTTTTAGTTGCAGCTTTTTCCTCCTGTTGAGGTACGCCGATCAGGCCCAAGTTCGAGAATAATGGAATAGGCTGTTGAATCCCTCTCCATTTGTATTCTTCAGAATTCCTACCATCATGCGGCAGACCGATCTGTAAGATTGAAGGAGAAAATCCAAAAACAGAGTGCCCAAACATAGGTTCTCTTCGTGTTGATACCCAAGCTCCGCGCATGCGGTGTTCGTGGTTGAACAGGATCTTACCCGAGGAAATAATGTCGGCAACTTTTTCGGTAGCGTGATACCAGCGGGGTATAAAAATCTGGTCTTCTCCTAGATTTTCTTGGCCTTTAAAAAAAGCTTTCCATTTTCCAATCCTGCACAGGTTCCCGACGAAAAGAACATCGCTCTCATTGCCTTTAAACAACTGAAGAAACTGGAGCACCTCTTCCTTGTTATCCCAATGAACGCACGGCTTGTGTGGACTTGCATTTCGGAAGGCGTCTCGCAGCGTTTCTGTATTTTTACGGCTGAGGGCGCTGCCCGTAACGAGTAATTTGGCAAGCCTCCTCAAGTCAGCATCAGAAAATCGATAGTTTTGTAGCGATGAACAGAGGAAGTTGACCGTTTCATTCTCTTCCGTGGAGAGCTCCTCAATAAGGCAAAACAGTTTTTCCTTCTCGCTCCCGAATATGTTGGGCAACTCCCCTTTCGGTCGTGGACTGGCAAGGCTAGAGAATATTCTTTTCAACTGGAAAGCAAGTTGAGGGTCTCTTTCTTGGGCGCGAGGAATGGTCTCGTTGACATAGTCAAAAAGAGGTGACAAACGAGCATCAAAAACATGTTCTATGCCCTTATTGAAGGATTGAACTATTCGCAGAATCTTCTGGAGGGCCTGAAGAGTGGTTTCAATGTTTTCCTTGCTTTTTTCCAAAAAGGTGAAGAGGCGGAGGACGCAGTGTTGAGCTGGCTCAACTGTATCCAGTAAGGATGTAAGGTCATTGTCAAACTGGTCGACACAAGGAATGATGT